>NZ_JAPDPH010000259.1 GCF_026013475.1 Micromonospora yasonensis
TCGACGCCCGCCAGTCCTGCCGCGACTACACCCGCCGCTACGGCGAGGACGATCCCCGGGTCGCCGAGTGGCGGTGGATCCGGGAGACCGAGCAGGGACTGCGGGGCCAGTCATGAGTTCCGACGAGATCCTGGTCGGCTACGACGCCTCCGCCGACGCGGCGGTCGCCCTGGACTGGGCGCTGGACGAGGCGGGCCGCTCGGGCCGGCCGGTCCGGCTGGCGTACGTCTTCGAGTGGCTGACCGTGGCCGGCTGGATCGGCCCCGGGGTGGCGCCGGGCATCTGGCCGGACGAGACCGCGCGCCGGCAGGTGGAGGACCTGGTCCGCAAGGCGGCGGCGGACGCCGCCGTCGAGCGGCCCGGCCTCACCGTGCGGGGCGAGGTCTTCGACGGGCCGCCCGCCCTGGTGCTCCAGGAGCGCTCCACCGAGGCGGGCATGCTCGTGCTCGGCAGCCGGGGGCACGGCGGCTTCGCCGGCCTGCTCGCCGGCTCCACCGTGGTCTCCGTCACCGCCCACGCCCACTGCCCGGTGGTGGTGGTCCGGAACGGGCAGGCGGCCACCTCCGGCCCGGTGGTGGTCGGCGTGGACGGCTCCGAGACCTCGCTGCGGGCGCTCGGCTTCGCCGTCGAGCGGGCCGCGCAGCGGGACGTGCCGCTGCGGGTGCTGCGGGTCTGGGAGCCGCCCGGCGAGCGGTGGGTGCCGCCGGGCTTCGACCCGGAGCAGATCACCGCCGCCGAACGGGCGGCCGCCGAGGCGGATCTCGCCCCGTGGCGGAAGACTTTCCCCGACGTCCCGGTCGAGATCCGGGCGACCCCGGGCAGCCCGGCCGCGCTGCTGGTCGAGGCGAGCCGGGAGGCCCAGCTCGTGGTGGTCGGCACCCGGGGCCGGGGCGGCCTGCGGGGCATGCTGCTCGGCTCGGTCAGCCAGCAGCTCATCCACCACGCACTCTGCCCGGTGGCAGTGGTCCGGGAACGCTGAGACATGTCGCTGGCGAGCGGGTGGCCGGGTGGCCGCGACACGCCGGGCACCCTTGCGGCACCGGCGCCCGGCTGCGGAGCTCAAGCCGTTATGCGGCTGCCTACCCCTCCTCGGGGTTGAGCGAGAAGTAGTCCTCCTCTTCCTGTGCGACGTGCAGGCGCAGCACCGCGTCCAGGCCGTAGAGGGCGGCGAGCAGGTCGGGCACCTCGTCGTGGCGCAGCCGGCCGTCCGGGTGCTGGGCCAGGTGGCCGCCGATCCGGTCCACCAGGCGGCTGATCTCCACATGCGCGCGACTCATCGTCGAGGTCGCCTCGTCGCTGCCGAGCGGGCCGGCCAGGGCCGGGTAGAGCTGCCTCTCCTCGGCCGCCTCGTGCGGCAGCACCTCGTCGACCAGCCGTCGGTGCACCTCCCGCAGAGCCGGTACGCACTCCGCCGCGTCCGGCCGGGCCGCCACCAGGTCGGCGGTGTCCCGCAACCGGTCCAGCACGTCGCGCACCCCGCCGTGCTCGGCGGCGTACCGGTCGAGGAGGGCGCGGGTCTCCGGCAGGAGGTCACGGCGGCGCAGGCCGCCCCCGAGGGCCCGCAGGGCGTTGAGGATCACCAGCACGTCGATCCCCTCCTGGAGGAAGGCACCGGCCACCGGGGGCAGCCCACCGGCGGCGGCGACCACCATCGCGATGACGGCCAGGCCCATCCCGGCGGTGGCGCTCTGCACCGCGATACGCCGGGCGTACCGGGCGATCTCGACGGCGTCGGCGAGCCGGTCCAGCCGGTCCACGGTGAGCACCGCGTCGGCGACGTCGGCGGACGCCGTCGCCCCGGTCGCGCCCATCGCCACCCCGACGTGCGCCTCGGCCAGCGCCGGGGCGTCGTTGACCCCGTCGCCGACCATCACGGTGACCGCCCGACCCGACTCCGCCTTCACCCGCTCGACCTTCTGCTGCGGGGAGCACTGCGCCCACACGTCGTCGACACCGACCGTCTGCGCCACCTGCCGGGCCGTCCGCGGCCGGTCCCCGGTGACCATCACCAGGCGGTTCAGTCCGGCCTCGCGCAGCCGCCGCACGGTGCGCCGGGCATCGGGGCGTACCGGGTCCTCGAGCAGGATCGCGCCGAGCGGGGCCTGATCGTCGCTGACCCAGACGGTGGAGCGGCCGGCCAGCTCGGCACGCTCGCGCACCCGGTGGGCCCAGTCGGGCGGCTCGCCGGGAAGCTGGCCGACCCGGACCAGGCGGCCGTCCACCCGGCCGGTCACCCCACGTCCCGGCTCCTCCGTCACCTCGGTCGGCTCGGCCAGCGGCAGCCCCTGCTCACGGGCCTGCGGGACGAGAGCGGCGGCCAGCACGTGCGGGGAGAGCTGCTCGACCGACGCGGCCAACCGCAGCACCTCGTCCCGGTCGCCGCCGGGCGCCACCACCGTCTCCGCGGCGCGCGGGCGGCCGGCGGTCAGCGTGCCCGTCTTGTCCATCAGCAGGGTCCGGGCCCGGCCCAGCAGCTCCAACGAACCGCCGTCGCGGACCAGCACGCCGCGCCGGGCCACCCGGGACAGCCCGGACACGATGGCGATCGGGGTGGCCAGCAGCAGCGGGCAGGGGGTGGCCACCACCAGCACCGCCACCGCCCGGATGAACTGGCCGCTGAGCAGCCAGGCCGCACCGGCCAGCAGCAGGGTGAACGGCACGAACGCGGCCGCGTACCGGTCGGCCAGCCGGACCATCGGGGCCTTGCGCGCGGTGGCCTCCTCGGCCAGCCGGACGATCCCGGCGTACGTGCTCTCCGCCGCGTTCTTCCGGGCCCGCAGCCCGAAGCCCGCGCCGGCGTTCACCACACCGCTGGCCACCTGCTCGCCCGCGCCCCGGGTGACCAGCTGGGACTCGCCGGTGACCACCGACTCGTCCAGCGTGGCCGCGTCCTCCACGGCGCCGTCCACCGGCACCACGTCGCCGGGGCCCACCACCAGCCGGTCCCCCACCGCGACCCGGTCCAGCGGCACCACCTCGATCCCGCCGTCCGGGGTACGCCGCCGGGCCTGCCGGGGCGCGCGTTCCAGCAGTGCCCGCAGGTCCCGGGTGGCCCGGCGCTGGGCGTAGTTCTCCAGCGCCTGCCCGGTGGCCACCATCACCGCGATCACCGCGCCGGCCAGGTACTCGCGGACCAGCAGCGCGCCGACCAGCGCCAGCACGGCGATGACGTCCACCCCGAACTGGCGGCGCCAGAGCTGCCGGAGCGTGGTCCAGACCGCGGGCACCAGGGCGACCAGGGTCACCGCCGCCCAGACCAGCTGAGCCGGCCCGGGCAACCGGGCGAACCACAGCCCGGCGCCGACCAGCACGGCCAGGGTGAGCAGAACCAGCGGCGCCCACTCGACGGCGCCGGGTCGCGGCGCGGCGTCAGACCCGCCGGCCCGCAGTCGGCGCAGCCAGTTCGCGCGCTGTCGCCGCACCGGCTGCTCGGGTACGCACTCGCGCGGTTCCGCTCCCACGTGCGGATCGTCTCAGCGGTGTCGTGCGGCGGGTAGGGCAAACCCGGGTAATCCGACGGGTCGAAGGGCCCGGGCGTACGGGACGAGCGATGCGTGCGGCCCGCCCGGTGATGCCCGAGGATGGACCCGCAATCCGCCCGGTCGGCTCCGGCGTGGGGCACGATGGGGAAAACAGGAAAGGTCGTGACGATGAGCCACGAGACGCCGGCTACGGACCGCCCGCTGACCACCGCCCTCGCGGCGGCCGCCGGGATGGCCGGCCACGCCCCCTCCGTGCACAACACCCAGCCGTGGCACTGGACGGTGCTGCCCGAGGCGCTGGAGCTGCGGGTGGTCCGGGAGCGTCATCTCAGCGCCGCGGACCCGGAGGGCCGCCTGCTGGTCGTCAGTTGCGGCGCCGCGCTGCACCACGCCCGGGTGGCACTGACCGCCGAAGGCTGGACGCCGGCGGTGGAGCGGCTGCCCGACCCGGCCCAGCCGGACCTGTTGGCCCGCCTGACCGGGCTCACCCACACCGGCGCGGACCCGGAAGCGATGCGCCTGGTGCAGTGCATGCAGGTCCGCCACACCGACCGCCGGCCGGTCAGCGACGAGCCGGTCGCCACCGCCGCCCTCGGCGAGATCGACCGCGCGGCCACCCGCGAGGGCGTCCACCTCCAGGTGCTGGACGACACCCAGAAGATCCAACTGGCCAGCGCGGCCCAGCAGGCGGCGGCGGTCGAGGCCGACGAGCCGCAGCTGCAGGAGGAGCTGGCCTACTGGACCAGCCGGGCCGGCACCGGCACCGGGCTGCCACCGGAGGTGCTGCCCCAGGAGGCCCCGCAGACCACCGTCCCGGCGCGCGACTTCGGGCGTACCGGCACCCTGCCGGTGGGCCCCGGGCACGACCGGGCCGCCGTCTACGGGATTCTCTGGGGCACCGAGGACGAGCCGGACAGCTGGCTGCGGGCCGGCGAGGGGCTCTCCGCCGCCTGGCTCGCCGCCACCCGGCTCGGCGTGTCCGTGGTCCCGCTCAGCGGCGTGGTCGAGGTCGAGGGCACCCGGAACGCGCTCCGGCACATGCTCTCCGACCTGGGCCACCCGTACATCTCGATGCGGCTGGGCATCGCGGAACCGACGCACGCCGGCCCCCCGCACACCCCACGGCTGGACACCGCGCAGACCGTCGACACCTCGGCGGTCCGCGACCATCTCCCGTGACGGGTTCGTCCGGCCCGGCCACCGGGCGATAGCATCGCCCGGTGGCCAGCGCACCGAATCCCCGGCACGAGCACGTAACCCCGTCGCTGGGCCTGACCCCGCTGTCCCGGGTCCGGCTCGACGAGCTGTTGCAGGAGATGCTCGACCGGGTCGGCGAGGTGGTGACCAGCCGGGAGCGGCTCCGGGCCCTGCTCGACGCGGTGGTCGGCATCGGCTCCGACCTGGACCTGCGCAGCACCCTGCAGCGGATCGTGGAGTCGGCGTGCGAGCTGGTCGGCGCGAAGTACGGCGCGCTCGGGGTGATCGGCCCCGACCGGCTGCTGCACGACTTCATCATCCACGGCATCAGCCCCGAGCTGCACGCCAAGATCGGCGAGCTGCCGCACGGCCGGGGCGTGCTCGGCCTGCTCATCGACGATCCGCAGCCGCTGCGCATGCCGGACATCACCCAGCACCCCAAGTCGTACGGCTTCCCGCCGCACCACCCGCCGATGCACAGCTTCCTCGGCGTGCCGGTGCGCATCCGCGACCACGTCTTCGGCAACCTCTACCTGGCCGAGAAGCAGGGCGCGGCGGAGTTCACCGAGGACGACGAGGAGATCGTGGTGGCGCTGGCCGCCGCGGCCGGCGTGGCGATCGAGAACGCCCGCCTCTACGCCCTCGCGCACCGGCGGGAACGCTGGCTGGCCGCCACCGCCGAGATCACCTCGGTGCTGCTCGGCGAGGTACGCCGCACCGACGCGCTGACCCTGGTGGCCCGGCGCGCCCGCGAGGTCGCCGAGGCGGAGCTGGCCCTGGTGCTGCTCTACGACGAGGACGAGGGCCAGTTCACCGTCGAGGTGGTGGACGGCGCCGACGGGGCCGCCCGGGAGCTGGTCGGCGCGGTGCTGCCGGCCGACGAGACCAGCTTCGCCGGTTCGGTCACCGAGCGCCGCCACGAGCTGGTGGAGAATCTGGCCGAGGCCGCGCCCTGGCCACGGCCGGTGATTGACGGGCCGGCGGTGGTCTCCCCCCTCGCCGCGGCGGACACCCTGCACGGCGTCCTGGTGATCGCCCACCGGCCCGACCACGGCCCGGCCGCCGAGGACGACGTGGCGCTGCTGGGCAGCTTCGCCGGCCAGGCGGCGCTCGCCATGGAACGGGCCCGCGGCCAGGAGGAGCGGGAGCTGCTGGTGGTCCTGGAGGACCGCGAGCGGATCGCCCGTGACCTGCACGACGTGGTGATCCAGCGGCTCTTCGCCACCGGCCTGCAGTTGCAGAGCGGGGCGATGAACACCCGCCCCGAGGTGGCCAAGCGGATCAACCAGGCCGTCGACGACCTGGACGCCACCATCCGCGACATCCGCCGGACCATCTTCGAGCTGCGCACCCCGATGAGCGCCGCGCTGCGTACCGAGATCCGCGAGGCCATCGAGGTGGCCGCCGAGTCGCTGGGCTACCGGCCCCAGCTGGAGCTGGACGGCCCGATCGACAGCGCCGTCCCGGACGCGCTCCGCCCCGAGCTCACCGCCGTGCTCCGCGAGGCGCTCTCCAACGCCGTACGCCACGCCCAGGCCGACCGGGTCACGGTGACGGTGAAGGTCGACGCCGGCTGGGTGACGGTCACGGTCGCCGACAACGGGGTGGGCTGCGATCCGGAGGCGGCCCGCAGCGGCCTGGTCAACCTGCGCGAGCGGGCCGAACGGCTCGGCGGCGACTTCCAGCTCGGCCGGGTGGCGCCGCACGGCACCGAGCTGCGCTGGAGCGTCCCGCTGCGGGACTGAGCGGGCGGGGCGCCGCGCCGCCTCAGTGGGTCTTGCCGAGCAGCCGGGTGGCCAGCACCGCCGCCTGGGTACGCCGCTCCAGGCCAAGCTTCGCCAGCACACTGGAGACGTAGTTCTTCACGGTCTTCTCGGCCAGGAACATCTTTCCGGCGATCTCCCGGTTGGTCAGGCCCTCGGCCACGTACTCCAGGATCCGCCGCTCCTGCTCGGTGAGGCTCTTCAGCTCGCGCGGCTGCTCGACGCCGCTGCGGATGCGCTCCAGCACCCGGGTGGTGATCGCCGGGTCGAGCAGGGACTGCCCGGCCGCCACCCGCCGGACCGCGTCGACCAGGTCGGTGCCGCGGATCTGCTTGAGCACGTACCCGGCGGCGCCGGCCATGATCGCCGCGAAGAGCGCCTCGTCGTCCTCGTACGAGGTGAGGATCAGCCCCTTGATCGAGGAGTCCACGGCGCGGATGTCCCGGCACACGTCGATGCCGTTGCCGTCGGGCAGCCGGGCGTCGAGGATGGCCACGTCGGGGTGGAGCGCCGGGATGCGCCGCGCCGCCTCCTGGGCGGAGCCGGACTCACCGACCACCTCGATGTCGCCGCTGCTGGTGAGCAGGTCGGCAAGGCCACGACGGACGACCTCGTGGTCGTCGAGCAGGAACACCCGGATCATCCGTCCTTTCTACCCTTCGCCGCGCGCCCGTGCACGGGCCGAAGGTCCCTAGCGCGACGCGCCGCGGGCGGGCGGACGGGCCCGACGAGGAGGGGACCTCCGGCCCTGCGCGCGAAGCCCCTGGCTGACGCACCGTGGGAGTACACCAACCGGGGGCGGCACGGCCCGCACGGAAGGAGCAGCACCATGACCACCGGCTTCACCGTCGCGCAGCTGAGGGCCGCGACCACCGACGCCGTCCGGGCACCGTCCCTGCACAACACCCAACCGTGGCGGTTCCGGCTGCGCGACGCCGCGATCGAGCTCTCCGTCGACCCGCTGCGCCGGCTGCCGGCCACCGATCCCAGCGGCTGGGGCGCCCGGATCGCCTGCGGGGCGGCCCTGTTCAACCTGCGCCTGGCGCTTGCCGTCGCGGGCACCCCGGCCACGGTGCGGCTCCGCCCGTACCCGGCGGAACCGGACGTGGTGGCCCGGCTGGTCCCGGACCTCCCGCGCCGGCCCACCCCGACGGAGCAGAGCCTGTACGCGGCGATCGGCCGCCGGTTCAGCAACCGCGCCCCGTTCTGGCCCGACCCGGTCCCCGCCGACGCCCGCTGGCGCCTCGGCGAGGCGGCCCGGGCCGAGCAGTGCTGGCTGGAACTGCTGATCGGCACCAGCGCCGTGAACGCCTTCGCCGAGATCGCCCGCAGCGCCCACCGGGTGCTGGAACGCGACCCCGCGTACGTGGCCGAACGGGCCGCCTGGATCCGCTCCGAGCCCTCGCCCGACGGGGTGCCGGCGGCGGCCGGCGGGCCGCCGAGCGAACCACAGGACCTGCTGCCGCAACGCGGGTTCGGCGGCCGCAACCGCGCCCCCGGCCGGGACTTCGAACCGGAGCCGCTGGTCGCCGTGCTCGGCTCGGCGGGGAACACCGCGACCGACCAGATCATCGCCGGGCAGGCCCTGCAACGGGTGCTGCTCACCGCCACCGACGCCGGGCTGGCCGCGTCGATGATCTCCCAGCCCATCGAGGTGCCGGGAGCCCGGGAGGCACTGCGGCTGTCCCTGGGCCGGTTCGGCACGCCCCAGATGGTCATGCGGATCGGGTACGGCCAGCCCGGCACCGCCACCCCGCGCCGGCCGGTGGACGAGGTGCTCGACCTGCCCGTCGTGCCGGCCTGACCGCCGGGGCCGGCCCCACCGCGCCCGCGGCGGCCGGTCCCGGCGCTCCCCCGTCAGGTCGCCAGCAGCGCCGCCTCCCGCGCCGGGTCCAGGCCCACCGCCGCCCGCGCCGGCCGCCCCGCGCGGGCCGGCACCCGGCCGACCTCGCGCAGCCAGCGCCAGGTGTCCTCGACCGTCTCGGCCACCGGCCGGCAGTCCAGCCCCGCCGCGTACGCCCGTTCGACGCCTCGTTCCTGCAACCAGCGGTACGCGTGCCCGCGTGGGATCCAGATCGGCAGGTCGTTCCAGGGCTCCACCCCGGCGGCCAGGATCGGCTCCGGGTCCGTCCAGCGCAGCGTCGCGCCCGACCCGGTCGCCGCCACCGCCGCGTCGAGCAGCTCGCCCATCGTCGCGTGCCCGGTCCGTCCGATCACGTTGTACGCCCCGCCGGTGCGCTCGCTGCCCCGGTCGAGCAGCCAGCGCGCCAGGTCCCGGACGTCGATGTACTGCACCGGCAGGTCCCGCGGGCCGGGGGCGAGCACCTCGCCGCCCCGGGCGATCCGGTGCAGCCACCAGGGCAGCCGGCCGATGTCCTCGCCGGGGCCAAGGATCAGCCCGGCCCGGGCCAGCAACGCCCGGTCGCCGAAGACCTCCACCGCGGCCCGCTCGCCGCCCGCCTTGTTCCGTGGGTAGTCCCCGTCGGCCGCGTCCGCCTCGGCCTCGACGGTCGGGGCCTCCTCGCCCACGCCGGGCGGCACCGGCTCGGCGTACACGGACCCGCTGGAGACGTAGACGTAGTGCGGCGCCGCGTCGACGAGGGCCCGGGCGGCGTCCCGTACCGCCCGGGGCGCCCCGTCCCAGGTGTCCACCACCAGGTCCCACTCACCGCCGGCGAGCGCCGCCAGCCCGTCGGGCACCGTCCGGTCCCCCCGCAACCGGTGTACGCCCGCCGGC
>NZ_JAPDPH010000026.1 GCF_026013475.1 Micromonospora yasonensis
CCCCCCGGGCCGCGCCCGCCGGCGACACCGAGCGGGCGGTACCCGCCACCGCGACGAAGCAGCCCGCGGCCCAGGAGCCCCGCCCGTCGCTGGGCCGGCTCTTCCTGGACAACCTCTGGGCGGCGAACACGGTCACCGTCACCGTGCTCGCGGTGCTGCTGGCGATGCTGGTCGGCGCGGTGCTGATCATCGTCTCCGACCCCGACGTGCTGGCCACCTACGGCTACATCACCGCCCGCCCGTCGGACGCGCTGACCTCCAGTTGGACGGTCGTCAGTGAGGCGTACGCGAACCTGTTCAAGGGCGCGATCTTCGACCCGGACGCGTCCGGCTTCACCGCCGCGTTGAGCCCGATCTCCGAGACGCTCACGTACACCGCGCCGCTGGTCTTCACCGGCCTGTCGGTGGCGCTCGCCTTCCGGGGCGGCCTGTTCAACATCGGCGCCCAGGGCCAGGCGACCATCGGCGTGATCCTCGCCGCCGTCGCCGGCTTCGCGCTGCCGCTGCCGCCCGGCGTGCACCTGCTGGTCGCGCTGATCGCCGGCGCGGCCGGCGGCGCGCTCTGGGGTTTCGTCCCGGGCATCCTCAAGGCGCGGACCGGCGCCCACGAGGTGATCAACACGATCATGCTCAACTACGTCGCGGTCTACTTCCTGTCCTGGATCATCATCCAGAGCGGGGTGCAGAACCCGAACCGGTCCGACGCGATCAGCAAGCCGGTCGACTCCTCGGCCCAGCTGCCCCGGCTGCTCGGGGACAACCTGCGGGTGCACGCCGGCATCCTGCTGGCCGTGCTGGCCACCTGGTTCGTGGCCTGGCTGCTGAACCGTTCGACGCTCGGCTTCGAGTTCCGCGCGGTCGGCGACAACCCGGACGCGGCCCGGACCGCGGGCATCAGCGTCACCAAGACGTACGTACTGGTCATGGCGATCGCCGGCCTGCTGGCCGGCCTGGGCGGCTCGAACATGGTGCTCGGCTCGACCGCGGACGCGCTCACCCCGCAGGTGGTCGCGCAGATCGGCTTCGACGGCATCCTGGTCGCGCTGCTCGGCCGGGTGAGGCCGTGGGGCGTGCTGCTGGCCGCGCTGCTGTTCGGCGCGCTCCAGGCCGGCGGCAACCGGATGCAGTCCTACTCCGGGATCTCCCTGGAACTGGTGACCGTGCTCCAGGCGCTCATCGTCATCTTCATCGCCGCGCCGGCCCTGGTGAAGGCGATCTTCCAGCTCCGGGCCGCCCGCGCCGCCCGGCTGCAGACGAGCCTCGCGAAGGGCTGGTGAGGCATGTCCACCATGGCTGTCCCCGACGTCGCCGTCACCACCGTCGACGAGCGCTTCTGGACACGGCACCGCAAGACCGGCGCCGTTCTGCTGGCCCTGGGCGTGCTCGCGGCGGTGCTGTTCGGCGCGCTCGCCACCGGCGAGCAGGCCCGGTTCACGCTCAGCGAGACCGAGGGCGGTGCCGCCCTGGAGATCAACGGCACGGTCGGTGCGATCCTGTTCGGGATCATCGCCGCGGTGGCCGGCGCCGCGCTGCTCGCCGGCGTGCCGAAGCGCTGGTTCACCCTGGTGCTCGGCGCCGGGCTGGTCGCCTTCGTGCTCAGCTTCCTCTGCTGGCAGGTCTCCGCGGCCCCGGCGGGCCGCAACTTCATGCCGCTGGTCAACGTCGTCCGGGGCACCTTCATCCTGGCCCTACCGCTGATCTTCGGCGCCCTGGCCGGGGTGCTCTGCGAGCGGTCCGGCGTGGTCAACGTGGCGATCGAGGGCCAGCTGCTGATGGGCGCGTTCAGCGGCGCACTCTTCGGCAGCATCACCGGCAGCGTGTGGGTGGGGCTGGTCGCCGCGGCGATCGGCGGCGCGATCATCTCGCTGCTGCTCGCCGTCTTCGCCATCCGATACCTGGTCGACCAGGTGGTCATGGGCATCGTGCTGAACCTGCTGGCGGTCGGCGTCACCGGCTTCCTCTACGAGCGGCTGATGCAGACCGACGCGACCAAGTACAACAGTGCGCCCCGGTTCAGCAACTGGGAGATCCCGCTGCTCAAGGACATCCCGCTGATCGGGCCGGCGCTGTTCCGCGGCAACATCTTCCTCTACCTCGGCCTGCTGCTGGTGCTGGTCATCCACATCGCGCTGTTCCGTACCCGGTGGGGCCTGCGGACCCGCTCGGTGGGCGAGCATCCGACCGCCGCGGACACCCTGGGCGTCAAGGTGCTGGGCCTGCGCTACCGCAACGTGATCATGGCGGGCATGGTCGCCGGGATCGGTGGCGCCTCGTACACCCTGGCGCTCTACTCGTTCACCAAGAACATGATCGGCGGTAAGGGCTTCATCGCCCTGGCCGCGCTGATCTTCGGCCGGTGGAGCCCGACCGGGGCGCTGCTCGCGGCACTCTTCTTCGGCTTCGCCGACCAGCTCGCCACCTACCTGGGCGCGATCGGCAGCAGTATCCCGAGCCAGTTCCTGGCGATGCTGCCGTACCTGGCGACCATCCTGGCCGTGGCCGGGCTGGTCGGCAGGGTCCGGGCGCCGGCCGCCGACGGCAAGCCGTACGTCAAGGGCTGACCCCTCGCGACGCACCGTGCCCGGCGAGGGAGGCCTCGCCGGGCACCCTCGTCTCCGGGCCGCCACCGCGACCGATCAGCGTGAATTGGGGCAGAATGGGGGATGTGATGGAGATCGACTGGGAGCGGCTGCGGGCCGCCGCCACCGAGGTGATGCGGCACGCGTACGTGCCGTACTCGAAGTTCCCGGTCGGGGCGGCCGCCCTGGTCGACGACGGCCGGGTGGTGGTCGGCTGCAACGTGGAGAACGCCGCGTACGGAGTGGTGCTCTGCGCCGAGTGCGGGGTGGTCTCCTCGCTGCACGCCACCGGGGGCGGCCGGATCGTCGCCCTTTCCTGCGTCGACGCCACCGGCGAGCCGCTGATGCCCTGCGGCCGGTGCCGGCAGCTCCTCTGGGAGCAGGGCGGCCCAGAGTGCCTGATCGAGGCGAAGGGCGGCCCGCTGCGGATGGCCGAGTTGCTGCCGCACGCCTTCGACGTGGCCGACCTGGACGCGGTGACCGGCGAGCATCCGGTGCCCGTGGTGCCGGACCGGCTGGCCGCCTGGCGCGGTCGTGGCACCGTCTTCGTGCACCCGGACCTCTCCGCCGGGCAGCAGGTCTGGACGGCCTACTGGGAGCGGTCGGCCGGGGACACCGAGGGTGCCGAGACCGGCGTACTGGAGGAGGGCCCGACCTGGGACGACCCGGCCGAGGCGGTCACCTGGGGGCTGGCCCGTACGCCCCGCGTGGTGGTGGTGGACGCGTCGGGCACCATTTTCTGGGCTGGTGAGGGTGAGCCGCCGCTGGAGATCCCGGTTCGTTGGTCTGGTGCTTGAGCTTCTGGGGATCGGGCCGACGGTGACCGGCTCCGGGCGGTCAGGCTTGATCCCTCCGCCGGTCACGGTCGGCCCGATCCCTCCGTGGTCGCCGTCCGCAGGTCGGTTCGATCGTGCCCGACGCTTTGATTGATCTATTGATAGGAACTTCTGACAGTGAGTGCTTTCACGGCGGTTGACGTCATCCGGACCAAACGGGACGGGGGCGTGTTGAGCGACGGGCAGATCGACTGGGTCGTCGACGCGTACACCAAGGGGCTGGTGGCCGACGAGCAGATGTCGGCGCTGGCCATGGCGATCCTGCTGCGCGGCATGAGCGCCCCGGAGATCGCCCGGTGGACCGCCGCGATGATCGCGAGCGGGGAGCGGCTGGACCTCTCCCCGGTGACCCGGCCGACCGTGGACAAGCACTCCACCGGCGGCGTCGGCGACAAGATCACCTTGCCGCTGACCCCGCTCGTCGCCGCCTGCGGTGCCGCCGTGCCGCAGCTGTCCGGACGCGGCCTCGGGCACACCGGCGGCACCCTGGACAAGCTGGAGTCGATCCCGGGCTGGCGGGCGGCGCTCAGCAACGACGAGTTCATCGCTCAGCTCCGCGACGTCGGGGCGGTGATCTGCGCGGCCGGTGACGCGCTCGCCCCGGCCGACCGCAAGCTGTACGCCCTGCGCGACGTGACCGGCACCGTCGAGGCGATCCCGCTGATCGCCAGCTCGATCATGAGCAAGAAGATCGCCGAGGGCACCGGCGCCCTGGTGCTCGACGTGAAGGTCGGCTCCGGCGCGTTCATGAAGAACGTCGACGACGCCCGCGAGCTGGCCCGGACCATGGTCGAGCTGGGCAAGGCGCACGGCGTGCGGACCGTCGCCCTGCTCACCGACATGTCCACCCCGCTCGGCCTGGCCGTCGGCAACGCGGTCGAGGTGACCGAGTCGCTGGAGGTGCTGGCCGGCGGCGGCCCCGCCGATGTGGTGGAGCTGACCCTGGCGCTGGCCCGGGAGATGCTGGACGCGGCCGGCCTGCCGGACGCCGACCCGGCGGCGGCGCTGCGCGACGGCCGGGCGATGGACGCCTGGCGGACGATGATCCGCGCACAGGGCGGTGACCCGGACGCGCCGATGCCGGCCGCCAACGAGGTCGAGGTGGTCCGCGCGACCGACGACGGCTACATCGCCGGCATCGACGCGTACGCCATCGGGGTGGCCGCGTGGCGACTCGGCGCCGGTCGGGCCCGCAAGGAGGACCCGGTGAGCGTCCCGGCCGGGGTGGTGCTGCACAAGCGCCCCGGCGACCCGGTACGCGTCGGCGAGCCGCTGTACGAGCTGCGTGCCGAGCACGCCGAGCGGATCCCGGCCGCGCTCGCCGAGGCGGACCGGGCGGTGCGTATCGCGCCGGCCGCCCCGGCGGCGGCGCCGCTGGTCATCGAGCGGATCGGCTGATCGTTCCCAGTCATGGTGCGGTGCCGGCCGAGCGGCTATTCTCGCAGGCCAACGGGGAATCGGCCGGCGATGAGCCGTCGCGAGCAGACAGGGACCTGAGCCGTGCGCGTACCAGCCCCCGACCCCCGGGCCGTCCGTGAGGCGAGCCTCGACGAGCTGTCCCGGCTGGGTCTTCCGCTGCCGCCGCAGCAGTTCCCGCTGGTCTGGGAGCCGGGGGACGAGATCGAGCTGCGTCCCACCGTCGACCTCGAGGCCCGGATCGCGGTGCTGCACCTGATCCTGGCCCGGTGCTTCGGGATGCCCCCGCAGGCGGCGATGAGCTGGCTGCTGGAGTCGCACCTGGTCGAGACAGTGACGCCGCCGGAGTGGCAGTTCGTGATGGGCGGCAAGGGTGACCACCGCTCCTTCGTGCTGCACCACGACGCGCTCTTCTCACTGGCCTGGGTGCTCGGGCTGACCAAGGAGCTGGACCCCACCGTGCCGGTGGACGAGCGGCTGGTCGAGCGGATGCCCAACCTCGTCGCCGGGGAGACCTTCCCGCAGTGGCGGGCCCGCATCCTGGCCGCCCCGCAGCATCCGGCCGACGCCGCCGCCCTGCTCGACCTGCACTACTGCCTGGACTGGGCGTACCTGGAGTCGGAGGAGGCCGGGCGGGCGCTGCCCGGGCTGGTCGACGCGAACGCCATCGGGCAGCGCCGGTGGGCGCTGGAGTGGGCGGTGGTGCTACGCGGGCCGTACCACGACGAGCCGCCCGGCTGGGAAGAGGTGGACCTGTCCACCTGAGCTACGTCGGCCGGTGCACGGCCAGCCGGACGGCGAGGGTCACCGGCACCGGCTCGGGCAGCGTGGCGATCCGCTCGGCGAGCCGGGCCGGATCGGTGTGCCAGGCGCTGGGTCCCATCCCGACCAGGGTGGACACCTCGGGGCGGGTCAGCGCCAGCCGGGCCCGGTGCACCGTGGCCGACTCCTCGGCGAAGTGGGCGCCCAGGCTGCCGGCGACCCGGTCCGCCTTGGCCGGGTCCACCCGCAGCAGGTCGAGCGCATCCACCAGTTCGGCGAGGTGGTCCGCGGCGGGGGCGACCACCAACAGCGCGCCCGCCGGGTCGAGCACCCGGTGGAACTCCGCGCCGTTGCGCGGCGCGAACACGTTCAGCAGCACGGCCGCCGAGTGGTCGGCCAGCGGCAACCGCTGCCAGGTGTCGGCCAGCGCCGCCGCGGCGCGCGGGTGGGCCCGGGCCGCGCGGCGCAGCGCAGGCTTGGCCACGTCCAGGGCCAGGCCGACCGCCTCCGGCAGCGCCGCCAGCACCGCCGCGAGATACCAGCCGGTCCCGGCACCGGCATCCACCACCAGGGGGTACGCCCCGCCTGCTGCGGTGTCCGTCCGGGTGAAGCGGGCCGGCGGGCCGACGGCGCGTACCCGGTCGGCCACCTGGCGGGCGGTGGCGGCGAGGGCGGCGGCGACGGTGTCGTAGTGGCCGGCGGCGAGAAAGTCGGCGCGGGCGGCGACCATCTCGGCGCTGTCCCCGGTGTGCGGGGCGCGGCCGGCGAGCAGGTTGACGTAGCCCTGGCGGGCGATGTCGAAGCTGTGCCGGCGCGGGCAGCGCAGTGCCCGGGCGGTGCCGGCGGTGGTCTGGGCCAGTGGCTCGCCACAGACCGGGCAGCGCAGGCGGTCCAGGATCCGGGGGTCCATGTCAGACCTCCGCCCGGCCGCGCCGTTGCTCGCCGGCGGCGAGGTGGTCGACGACCCGGTGGGTGAGCGCGCCGAGCGCCTCGATCTCCTCGGCGGTGAGCAGGTCGATGAGGTGGCGGCGGACGGCGGCGACGTGGCCGGGGGCGGCGGCCTCGACGGCCTGCCGGCCGGCCGCGGTGAGGGCTACGACCGAGCCCCGGCCGTCGGACGGGCACTCCTCCCGGATGACCAGGCCGCGCTGCTGCATCCGGGACAGGTGGTGGGAGAGCCGGCTGCGTGACCAGAGCATCCGGTCGGCCAGCTCGCTGAGGCGCAGTCGCTGGTCGGGCGTCTCGGAGAGGTCGGAGAGCACGTCGTAGTCCGGCTCGGAGAGGCCGGCGTCCTGCATCAGCTCCCGGGCCAGCTCCAGGTCGAGCAGCCGGCGCATCCGGCGGTACCCGCGCCAGGCCCGGTCCTCGCGCTCGTCGAGCCAGCGTGGTGCGTCCATGCCCCGATCCTAGCCAGGTGGTTGACATGTCATCAAAGCGGCTCCTAGGGTCGGTGACATGTCAATCACATCGCCGCTCGACCAGCTCGGCCGGCTGGCCGCCGCGCTCGCGCCGCCGCTGGTGGCGGCATGACCGCCCGCCTCTGGGAGCTGTTCGGGGAGCGCGGGCGCGGGGTGCTGGTCACCCTGCGCCGGGACGGTCGCCCGCAGCTCTCGAACGTGGACTACCTGGCGGAGCCGGGACTGATCCGCTGCTCCACCACCGGCGATCGGGCCAAGGTGCGCAACCTGCGCCGTGACCCGCGTGCCAGTTTCCACGTCACCACCGCCGACGGCGGGGCGTACGCGGTGGCCGAGGGCGTCGTGACTCTGACCCCACCGGCGGCGACCGCCGACGACGCCACGGTCGACGAACTGGTCGAGGTCTACCGGCGGATCCGGGGCGAGCATCCGGACTGGACGGACTACCGGGCGGCCATGGTGGCCGACCGCCGGCTCGTTGTCCGGCTCGCCGTCGAGCGGGTGTACGGCTGGCGGCCGTGAGCCGGCCCGGTCCCGTGCCGCAGCACATGCCCTAGTGTCTGAGCATGGTCGCAATCTCGTACGAGGACATCGTCAAGGTCCCGAAGGCGTTGCTGCACGATCACCTCGACGGCGGGCTACGGCCCGCGACGATCGTGGAGCTCGCCGCCGAGGTCGGCCACGAACTGCCGACCGCCGACCCGGAGGCGCTGGGTCGCTGGTTCGCCGAGGCGGCGAACTCCGGCTCGCTGGAGCGCTACCTGGAGACCTTCGCGCACACCGTGGCGGTGATGCAGACCGCGTCGGCGCTGCGCCGGGTCGCCCGCGAGTGCGCTCTCGACCTGGCCGCCGACGGCGTGGTCTACGCCGAGGTCCGGTTCGCCCCCGAGCAGCACCTGGAGCAGAACCTCACCCTCGACGAGGTGGTGGAGTCGGTGGTCACCGGGTTCCGGGAGGGGAGCGCGCTGGCCGCAGAGGCGGGCCACCCGATCCGGATCGGCACGCTGCTGACCGCGATGCGGCACGCGGCCCGGTCCCAGGAGATCGCCGAGCTGGCCGTCCGGCACCGGGACACCGGGGTGGTCGGCTTCGACATCGCCGGCGCGGAGGCGGGCTTCCCGCCCACCCGGCACCTGGACGCCTTCGAGTACCTCCAGCGGGAGAACTTCCACTTCACCATCCACGCCGGCGAGGCGTTCGGGCTGCCGTCGATCTGGCAGGCGATCCAGTGGTGCGGTGCCGACCGGCTCGGCCACGGCGTCCGCATCGTCGACGACATCACTCCGGGAAACCCGCCGGTGCTGGGCCGGCTGGCCGCGTACGTCCGGGACAAGCGGATCCCGCTCGAGCTGTGCCCGTCGTCGAACGTGCAGACCGGCGCGGCCGCCTCGATCGCCGACCATCCGATCGGGCTGCTCCGCGACCTGCGCTTCCGGGTGACGGTCAACACCGACAACCGGCTGATGAGCGGCACCTCGATGTCCCGGGAGATGGCGCTGCTGGTGGACGCCTTCGGCTACGGCTGGAAGGAACTCCAGTGGTTCACCATCAACGCGATGAAGAGCGCCTTCATCCCGTTCGACGAGCGCCTGCGGATCATCGACGAGGTGATCAAGCCGGCGTACGCCAAGCTGATCGGCTGATCACTGGTGCTGATGCGGGTGGCCGGCGAGTCGGGCCACCCGGCGCAGCACCTCCCCGGCCCGGGCGGCCTCGGCGCCCAGCCCGGTCTGCCGGCGCAGCACCGCGGGCTCGGCCCGCAGCAGCGCCACCCCGCGGCGGATCAGCACCTGGGGCGCCTTGCGCTGCTCAGAGAGGTCGCGGGCCAGCCGGCGGACGAAGGTCGCCCCGCGCGGCCGGCGCAGCGCGTACGCCCCGGCGAGCAGATCGCGTCGCCGGCACTCGGCGACGATCTCGGCGGCGAAGATCCCTTCGGCGACGAAAAATGACGAACCGGTTACCTCGAATGGCCGGGTGGCCACCCTCCGGTCTGCGCCGATCGCATAAACCGGCACTTCGGCCTTGCCGTCCCGGGCCAGTCGGGCAATGGTGTCCACCGCCGAGTCCGCGTCCCAGGACAGCGGGGATTCCCAGTCCACTTGTCCGTTTCGCCGCGGACACGTAGGGTCATCGCCGTCCTTGTAGAAGTCGTCCAGGCACAGCACCGGAAGTCCGGTTCGCTGGGCAATGTACGACTTTCCGGAGCCGGAGGGGCCGGCGAGCAGGACGACGCGGTGACGATGTTCCATTACTTCGAGTGACTCCGGCCAGACGGATTGCTATCAAATTGCATCAACATCTCATCACACCTCTCGCGAGGGACAACCTGGGCTTTCTCTTTGGGGGGCGGCGTGATGGAATCTCGGAGGTCCGACCCGCCGGGTCGGTCGCTCGGCGTTGCCCAGAGGCGACGTCCGTACGCGGTAATGCGAGGGCGGTGACGTGAGCAAACGGCCAACGACGGCGGGCTCCTTCCTGTCGCGTCTGCGCCGGCCGGCCAGCCGGCTCCGCGACATGCCGATCTGGTCCAAGCTCGGTCTGATCATGATCGTGCCGACCATCGCCACGGTCGTGGTCGGCACCAGCGGTCTGGTCGACCACCTGCAGACGCTCAACAATGCCAACCGGGCCGGTGACTTGGCCAACCTCATCGGCTACTCCGGTAATCTGGTCGACACCCTGCAGGACGAGCGGGTCGCGGCGGTGCTGTGGCTGAACGCCAACAACAGTGCTCCGACCAAGGCCGAACAGGTGCAGATCAACGCCCGCTACCAGGAGGCCTACAACCGGGCCAACCAGCGGGTCGACCAGGAGAAGACGCCGTACTCCCGGCAGCGGCAGACCATCGACAACCTGCCGAAGAGCTTCCAGGTCCTGCTCGGCAAGGTCGACCAGAGCCTGGCTGACCTGCCCAGCACCCGCAGCCAGGTGCTCAACGGCAAGCTGAAGACCAGCGACGCGGAGAAGACGTACGAGGTCCTGATCAACGACCTGCTCGCGATCCGCGACTCGTCCACCCAGCTCGCCGGCAACAACGACCTGAGCGACCGGATGCGGGCCGCCGCGGCGGTCGCCCGGCAGAAGGAGTACCTGTCGCAGCGCCGGGTGGTCATCCATCAGGCCCTGTTGCAGAAGAGCCTCAGCCCGGTCCTGCGGGACGAGTACATCGCCACCGGCACCGGCCAGGAGCAGGCGCTGCAGAGCTTCAAGGCGGTCGCCAGCCAGTCCGACGCCGAGTTCTACGACCAGACGGTCTCGGGCCCGGACCTGCGCGAGTCGACCGCCTACCAGCGCTCGATCGACACCAGCGTCACCGGCAGCCTGGCCGGCCTCAAGTTCGGCCCGGACCAGTGGGACGCCGCGATGGTGGCCAACGACAAGCTGATCCTCACGGTCGAGTCGCGACTGGACGGCAGCGTGGTCCGCCAGGCCGAGAGCCTCCGCAGCGACACGCAGCGCCAGGTGTTCCTGGAGACCGGCCTGCTGCTGACCATGCTGCTGCTGGCGATCCTGTTCGCGTACCTGGTCGCCCGCTCGATGGCACGCTCGCTGCGCGAACTGCGCCAGGGCGCCCTGTCGGTGGCCCAGTACGGACTCCCGCAGGCGGTGGCCCGGCTGCGTGACCCGCAGGTCACCGGCCAGCTCTCCCCGGTGCAGCTGGCCAACCAGATCGCCGAGCCGCTGCCGGTCCGGACCAGGGACGAGTTCGGCCAGGTGACCGAGGCGTTCAACGCGGTCCACCTGGAGGCGGTCCGCACCGCGGCCGAGCAGGCCGCCCTCCGGTCGTCCGTCGCGACGATGTTCGTCAACCTGGCCCGCCGGTCGCAGATCCTGGTCGACCGCCTGATCGGTCACCTCGACCGGCTGGAGCGCGGCGAGGAGGACCCGGACCGGCTGGCCGAGCTGTTCCAGCTCGACCACCTGGCCACCCGGATGCGCCGCAACGACGAGAACCTGCTGGTCCTCGCCGGTGCGGACTCCACCCGTGTGCAGCGCGAGCCGGCCGCCCTGATCGACGTGCTCCGCGCCGCCCAGTCCGAGGTCGAGCACTACACCCGGATCGAGTTCGGCGTGATCGACCGGGACATCGAGATCGCCGCGCACGCGGTCAACGATCTCGTGCACCTGGTCGCCGAGCTGTTCGACAACGCGACGGCCTTCTCCCCACCGGATTCCCACGTCATGGTGGAGGCCCGGCGGGTGGGTGACCGCGCCTCCCTCTACGTGGAGGACCGGGGCATCGGCATCGGCCCGGAGCAGCTGTACGAGCTGAACGAGCGGCTGGCCACGCCGCCGCAGGTGGACGTGGCGGTCTCCCGGATGATGGGCCTGGTCGTGGTCGCCCGGCTGGCGTCCCGGCACGGCGTCAAGGTCGAGCTCCGGCCCGGCGCCGACCGGGGTACGGTCGCCGACGTCACCCTGCCCTCGGCGGTGCTGGTGCCGCGCGCCCTCTCCGGCCGTGGCCCGCAGGCCGCGCCGGCCCTCCCGGCCGCCAACAGCGGCCTGCAGCCGGGCGGTCCGGCTCCGGCGTTCGGTGCCCTCGCCGCCTTCGGCAACGGCCCGCACACCCCGCCGGCCCCGCGCCCCGGCGCGTCCGGCAACCAGGTCACCCTCGGCGGCCGTACGTTCGACCCGGTACCGCACAACGGCTCCGGCGCCCCGAGCACGCCGGGCGGGCCGCGCTCGATGCCGGCCTGGTCCGACCTCACCGGCGCCAGCGCCCTCGCCGGCGGCGACAGTTTCAGCCCGCGGCCGTCGAATGGCCAGCCGATCGAGCCGCTGCCGCAGCGGCGCAACCCGGCCGAGGGCGACCCGACCATCCCGCGGCAGCTGCCGAGCAGCCCGGAGGCGAGGCCGTACAACCCGCCGCCGGTCTCGGCTCCGCCGCTGCCGCCGGTCTCCGGTGTCCCGGTGTCCGCGTCGCCGGTCTCCGGGCAGCCGATCTCCAGCCAGCCGTACTCCGGCCAGCCCTACACCGGCCAGCCCTACACCGGTCAGCCGGTGTCGGCCTCGCCCGCCCCGGGCCAGCCGGTCTCCGCGCCGCCGCTGAGCCAGATGCCGCCGCGTCCGGTCCCGCAGGCCGGGCCGCCGAGCGTCGGTGCCCCGCCGGCCTGGCCGCCGGTCGCCGCCGACCCGGCCGCCCCCGCGGTGCCGGAGCGCCTCGCGGCCGGCCTGGACATGACCACCGAGCTGCCGCGGGTGCCCCGGCCGGACACCCCGCCGCCGGCCGTCAACCGGCCGGTGCCCGCGCCGCGGCCGGCCCCGCAGCAGGCTGGCAACCGCCAGCGGTACGCGGACGAGACGATGGAGCTGCCGATCTTCCGGGAGCTGGAGTCGGCCTGGTTCCGTACCCGGCGGCCGGGGCCGAACGAGGAGGCCACCACGGCCCAGGCCGCGGCGGCGAACGGTGCGGCGGCGACCCAGCAGTTCGGCAGGGTCGACGCCACCGGCCGGGCCGCCCAGCAGACAACACCCGCAACGACAGGTAACACGCCGATGGCACACACCCCGGCGGCCGGCGGAGCGCCGCGCGACAACGGATCGGCGAACGGGGGCAGCCGCCCCGGTTACGCCGAGGCGCTGCCCAACCGGCGGACGCAGCAGCAGTCTCCCGGTTGGCAGACCGCGGCTGACGACGGCTGGCGGGCGGCCTCGGCCGCCACCGAGGTCCCGGTCGCCGAGACCACCCAGAAGGGCCTGCCCAAGCGGACCCCGATGGCGCAGCTGGTGCCGGGTGGCATCGAAAAGCCTTCCGCGTCGGTGCAGCGGCGGACGCCGGAGGGCGTCCGGGGTCTGCTCTCGGCCTACCATCGCGGTGTGCAGCGGGGGCGTAACCACCCGTCCGACAGCAACTCGGCCGGCCCGGAGGCGACGCCGGGCGGTCAGCAGTCCTCGCAGCCTGGCTCAGGCCCAGTGGCCGGGAGCGGGCAGAAGGAGCAACAAGGATGACAAGTACGCAGGATCTCGGATGGCTGCTCGCCAACTTCTCCGACCGGGTGCCCGGTGTGGCGCACGCGGTCGCGGTCTCCGCCGACGGCCTGCTCCTCGCTTCGTCCCGTGACCTTCCGCGGGACCGCGCGGACCAGCTCGCGGCGATCGCGTCCGGCCTGGTCAGCCTGACCCAGGGCGCGGCTCGCTGCTTCGAGGGCGGGGCGGTGCTCCAGACCGTCGTCGAGATGGACAACGGCTTCCTGTTCCTGATGTCCATCTCGGACGGTTCGTCGTTCGCGGTCCTCGCCGCGCGCAGCTGCGACGTCGGGCAGGTCGGGTACGAGATGGCCCTGCTCGTCGACCGGGTGGGCGACGCCCTGACCCCACAGCCGCGTACGGCTGTGGGGATGATGGGCTGATCGACGCGCTGACCGGTGGGTCAGGAGCGGCAACAACTACGACATCGACGAATGCCACCGGGGCGAGCCGGTGCCGGGTACGAGGGAGGTGAGCGGCGACATGGCCGATCGTGACGAGCCGACCGGAGCGTTGGTCCGTCCATACGCCGTGACCCGCGGTCGTACCCGCCCCCGGCTGGAGATCGCCCTGGAGGCGCTCGTCGAGACGACGGTGCGCGGCCGCGCCGTTGCCACCGGCAACGGCGGCCAGGGCCGTGAACACCAGTACATAGCCGCGCTGTGTGACGGACGCGTGCAATCGCTGGCCGAGATCGCGGCGCGGATGCAGCTTCCGCTCGGCGTGGCCCGGGTGCTCATCGCCGACATGGCGACGGACGGCCTGGTCGCGGTCCACGAGCCGACCATCCTGGACGACTCCGACGACGCGGTGGGCACTGAACTGCTGGAGAGGGTGCTGAGTGGACTTCGCAGGCTCTGACATGTCGCACCGGCCGCCGGCCCCGAGCGGGCGCGTGACGTCGGCGAAGATCGTTATTGCCGGGGGATTCGGCGTCGGCAAGACGACGCTGGTCGGCTCGGTCTCGGAGATCACGCCGCTGACCACCGAGGCGATCATGACCTCCGCCGGCGTGGGCGTCGACGACACCCGGCAGGTGCCGGGCAAGACGACGACCACGGTGGCGATGGACTTCGGTCGTATCTCGATCGACCGCGACCTGATCCTGTACCTGTTCGGTACGCCGGGCCAGACCCGGTTCTGGTTCATGTGGGACGAACTGGTGCGCGGCGCCATCGGTGCCGTCGTGCTGGTCGACACCCGCCGACTGGCGGACTGCTTCGCCGCCATCGACTTCTTCGAGCACCGGCGGCTGCCGTACCTGGTGGCCATCAACTGCTTCGACGGGATGCAGTACCACGACCCGCAGGACGTCCGGGACGCGCTCGCGATCTCGCGCGACGTGCCCGTGGTGGCCTGCGACGCCCGCAACCGGGAGTCGACCAAGCACGTGCTGATCTCCCTGGTCGAGTACGTGCTCACCATGCGGCGTTCGCGGGCGGTCGCGCCCGCCTGAGCGGTGATGTGAAGCGCCCGATGGCCAGGGGTCATCGGGCGCTTCTCGCTGTCCGCGTCCCGGCCGCCGAACGCGATGGCCGTCCGCGCGGGACGATCCCCTGCGGACGGCCGGCGTGGACGGTCAGGACCAGGGCGTCCAGCTGCCCTTGTTGACCACGTAGACACCGAGCGAGTCGGGCTCCATGCCCCCGTGCCGGATCGGCGCGAACGCGTATCCGCCCGCGATGCCCTCGGTCACCTGGGTCTGCAGGAACGCCCGCAGCCGACCACGGTCGGCACTGCTCGCCAACCGCGCCGCCGAGACGAGCAGCTGGAGCGCGTCCGAGGCGTACGGGGCGAAGCCGCTGAAGCTGCCGTGCCGCTGGAGGTAGCGGTAGGTGAAGTCCCGCCGTGCCATCTGCGCCGTGGTGGTCGTGGTCAACAGGGAGCTGGCCAGGCAGGCCGGATGGACGGCGAACGCCCCCTCGACCGCGGCGGCGTTCTGCCCGGCCAGGGTGTCGTCGGCGACCGCGCCGGCGTCGAAGAAGAGCGGACCGCGGTAGCCGGCCCCACGCAGCGCCCGGGCCGCGTTGCCGGAGTCCGGGGCGGTGCCCCAGACGATGACCCCGTCCGGCTCGACGGCCACCGCCCGCTGGGCGGCGGAGGCGAAGCCCCGGCCGTCCGCGGAGAGCCGTACCGTGCGCCGCAGCTCCACCCCGGCGGTGCGCAGCGCGGCCCGCACGGCCCGTACGCCCGAGTCGCCGTGCAGGCCCGCCGCGGCCAGCAGCGCGACCCGCCGAACCCGCTGCGACTCGATCAGCTGGGCCATTCGGCGCGCCACGTCGCCGGCCTCCGGCGTGAGCTTGTAGATGTACGTCCGCTCGGCCAGGGGCAGCACGATGTCGTCGCCGGAGCCCAGGGACAGGAACGGCGTCTGGAGTTTCTGGGCCACCCCGACGATGGCCATGGAGGTTTCCGCGAGGGTGCCGCCGACCAGGGCGTGCACCTCGTCCCGCCGGGTCAGCTCGGTGGCCTGCCGGGCGGCCAGCCCGGGATTGCTGCCGTTGTCCCGGATCTCCAGCCGCATCGTGCGGCGCAGGTTGCCGACCGGGAATCCGGAGACGTTCAGTGACTCGGCGGTGATCTCCATGGCCCGCTGCTGGAGCACGCCCAGCGCGGCGCCCTTGCCGGTCAGCTCGAGGCTGGCGCCGATCACCAGTTCCTGGCCGGCCGGTGCGGTACTGCTCGCCGCGTCGTCCGGTTGCTGGCCCGGCCGGCCGCACGCGGTGAGCAGCAGGGTGCTCGCCGCTGCGGCGAGGACGCCGCGTCGGGTCAGCACGGAGGAGTCGATTGCCGGTGTCGCCAATGGAGTCGCCTTCCCACCCCGGCGACCCCCCGCCGCCGGCTGTTCCGCCGGGTATGCTCCCGGCCGGCCCGACCCGGCGTCAAATTATCCCGGTGTGGGCAGGAACACGCAGGTGGAAAGCGGCCACGGCGCGATCAGGACCGGTAACCGGCGGACCGGAACTCGTACTCCCGATCGTCGTCCCGGTCGCCGGTGTCGCGGGTGAAGTCCCAGCCGCCGGCCGCCTCCCGACCGGGGCGACCGCCGACGGCGAAGCCACCGATCTCCTGGCCGCGTCGCCAACCCCGGAAGTATCCCGTGGTGTTCTCGGCGAGGCTGGCCGCGTTCCGGACGATCCGCAGTGGGCGCTCCTCGCGCAGCGGCGAGCCCGGCACCAGGTTGGCCTGCGGCACTCGCTTCGGCAGGCCGGCCTTGGTCTCCGCGCCCACCGACGGGCGGGCCGCCTGCGAGGCCGCCTGCCAGCCGCTGTCGGCGGTGGTCGACCAGTCGAGGTCGGCGTCCTCGCCGTGTCCGACGAACCAGGCGGACTTCGCCTGCGCGAAGATCAGCAGATCGCCGTCACCCTCGTCGGAGACCGGCGGCGGGCGGTGCTCCTTGGGCGCGGGGCGCCGCTCCGGCGGGGTGGGCAGTTCGGCTCGGGGTGCCGGCCGGCCGGCCTGGTCGGCTCCGCCCCGGTCGACCAGTCGCAGCGAGGGGGCCCCCAGGCCCGGATCGGTGGGCGGGTCGAGTTCGTCGCGCAGTGCCCGGTCGGCCAGCGGCGGCGGCTCCACCAGCCGCAGCATCGGCGGCTCCTGCGGGAGGTCGTCCGCCAGCCACGGTGGGGTGACCCGGCCCGGATCGCTCGGCGCGTCCGAGCCGTGGCTGCCGTACCCGTAGCCGGGGGGCGCCTCGTTGGCCTGGTCGTCCTGGTCGTCGCTGTTGTTGACCAGCGGCCAGTTGGCCCGGGAGCCCGGGGGAGCGGACTCCTGGCCGGGGCGTGGCGCCGGCACCGGGATGCTCAGGTCGGTGGCGCTGAAGCCACCGGTCGGCGGCTCCGGCGGGGTGGTCTTGGGCCGGGGCGGGATGATCGTCCGCTGCCGCTCGGCCCGGGCGCTGTTGATCGCGGCCGTGGTGAGGGTGGGGCGGAACGGCTCGCCGGCCTCGGCCGGTGGCACGTTGCCGCGCTGGGCCGGGGCGAACGGGGTGATCCCGGGCGGCGGCGGGGGCGGCGCGGAGATCGGCCGGTTGGTCGGGGCGTCCCGCCGCGGCGGCGTCGGGGCGCCGGCCGGCTCGGGGCGCGCCGGCGGCGCGGAGGTCGGCCGGCCGGCAGCCGCGGCCGGGGTGACCGGGGCGGGCGCGACGGGCGGCGGTGCGATCGGGGCCGGGGCGACCGGCGGCGGGCCGAGCGGCCGGGGTGACGCCGGCGCGGCAGGGCCGGAGACCGGTTCGGGACGGCCGCGCCGGCCCACCGGCTCGGGCTCGGCCGGCCGGACCGGGCGCAACCCGGTGCCGGCGTTGGTCAGCTCGCCGACCGGCTCACCGCGTCGGGCGGCGGCTCGGCGGCCGGGGACCGGCGCGGGCGTGGTGACCCGGGCACTGAGCGCGCCGACCAGCGCGTCGCAGCCGGCGTCGCAGGCCCGGACGGAGGCGACCGCCTGCCGCACGGTCTCGGCGACGGCGGCGGTGAGCGCCCGGTTGACGGCGGCGCGCCGGGGCGTCTCGGAGATGGCGACCCGCAGCGCGGTGACCGCCTCGTTGATCGTGTCGGCGTCGGCGACGCCCTCACCCGCGAGGTGGGCGGCGACGGCGTCCGCGGCGACCGTGCCGGCCAGCATGCCGGGTTCCGGCAGCGCGTCCAGCACGGCCAGGGAGACCGGCTCGGCCGGATCCGGGTACGCCCGGAGCGCGGCCGGGTAGAGCTCGCGGAGCACCTCGCGCAGGGCCACCGCGGCCGAGTGCCGCCCGCTGGTCAGCGCGGCGTGCGCGGCGAGGACCTGCTTGTAGCCCGCGAGGTCGCGGGGCGCCGGCAGGGTGACCGCGGAGAGCGCGCCGGCCTGGAGGGCCCGGGCCAGCCCGACCGCCCGGCGCTCGACCGCCGGCGACTGCATCTCCTCCAGCGAGTCGTCGTCGGCGAACCGCTCGGCGAAGTCGTCGACCGAGTCGTCGTCGGCGATCGCCAACGGTCTCCCGGCCGCGCTGAGCAGCGAGGTCACCGTGTGGTCGTCGCTGTCGGCGGCGATGGCCGCACCACTCGGCCCGCCCGACCGCTCCACGAGCAGCGCGACCAGCTGGGCGTAACCCGCGGGGTCGTCACCGATCTCGCGGACATGCAGCAGACGGCCTGCGTCGTCGACCACTGCGGACGTCAGCGTCGAACCGGTCGAACCCGACCGGTCGGCCGGATCCGCCGAGGCCAGACCGCAGTACACGCGCACGAGCGCCACGGCGTCGTCCTCCTCCCGGGACACAGGTCTTTCTCTGCCAGAGACTGATGCTCCCCGGTCCGGGTCAGTCGCGCCAGTCCACCACAGCAGAGATCTTGCCGACAATGGTGCGCCATCCCAGACTTGCGGTTTGTGCCCCGATTTTCTTCAGCCGGCGCCGGCCAAGGAAACCACCGACTCCGCCGTTGACGCTCGCCCGCAGCGCCTCGTCCAGGTCGTCCAGGCTGGAGCCTGCGGAGAGCATGTCCAGCACGGCGGGTAGACGCAGGGCGTACGCCAGGTCACGGGCGATCTCGCCGGCTTCGATGAGGAGCGTGGGATCCCACGCGTCGTGGCCACCGCGGAGGTTCTCCACCACCAGGTCGAGCTCGTAGGTGTCCTCGTCCAGCGGGGCGATGTCGTCCGGTTCCACCCGTTCGGACAGTTCATTCCAGCTGTCCAGTTGAGACAGGTCGTTGGGCGCGCCGGAACGGACGAAGCTCACCAACGACTCCGGGGTCTTGAACAGCAGCAGCTTGCCCCGGTGGCTGAGGAAGGCGGGCACCTCCTCGTCGCCCGCGTCCTCGTCCGCCTCGTCCTCGTCCTCGTCGGCTTCGTCCGCCTCGGCTTCGTCCTCGTCCTCTTCGTCCGTGTCGGCCTCGGCCTCCTCGTCGGACGCCTCGGCCCGGCGGCGCCGGCGGCCCTCGGGCCGCTCGTCCTCGTCCTCGTCCTCTTCGGCGGCGAGGGCGGCGAACTCCTCGTCGAGGATCACCACCTCCTCGTCGTCCTCGGTCTCGACGACCTGGCGGCGGGCCAGGAAGGGGTCGTCCTGGTCGCGCTCGGCGACGTCGGTCGGGGTCAGCTCCCGGGCCGGCCGGTACGCCCGCAGGGTGAAGCCGGTGCCGGACGGCAGGGCGATCTCGACCGGGTCGATCCGCAGCTCGTCCCAGAGCGCGCGGTCCGCCACCGGGCGGTCGACCTCGACCTCGTCATCTGCGGTCGACGCGGTGGTGTCGTCGAGCTCGGGCTCGTCGGCGTCGGGCCGTTGGGGCGACTGGCGGGCCACGCTGACCTCCGTGTGCTGTCGGGTTGCCCACCCGGCGACGCGTCGGGCCGCCGAGTGACTCTGCGCACATACCCTAGTGGGCGTCCCGGTGGAGTCGGGACCCGCACCCCGGTGGCGTCCCGACCGGCGGACAAGTAGCGTTGCTACGTATGAAGGCGCAGGCGCTGCACGGACATCTGGACGCGCTGCTGCTGGCGGTGCTGGAGCAGGGCGAGCTGCACGGTTACGCGATCATCGAGGCGCTCCGGGCCCGCAGCGGGGGTACCCTCGACCTGCCCACCGGCACCATCTACCCGGCGCTGCGGCGACTCGAGCGAGCCGGCTACGTGGCCAGCTCGTGGAGCACCGTCAACGGCCGGGAACGGCGCACCTACCGGCTGACCGAGGCCGGCGGCCGTGCGCTCGCCGGGGAACGGGCCGGCTGGCGTGAGTTCAGCGCGACGGTGGGCCGCTTCCTCGGCACCGACCAGCCACCCGCCGCCCCGGCCTGACCGCCCGCCGCCTCACCGGCCGGGCCGCATCCCGCCACCCTGGACCCGCCACCACCTCGCCGACCTGGCATCGATCCGTGGCCGGGCTCGGACGTCAGCAGGTGGCCTGGAGCCAGCAGCGGGCTGCCCGCGCCAGCGCGAACCAGCCGACGCTGACCAGCACCGCGCCGATGATCATCGGGGGCCAGCTCAGCGCCGCCTCCCAGAGGCTGATCGACCAGCCGAACAGGGCGCTACCGGCGAGTGCGCCGCCCAGCAGGCCACCGGTCAGCCCGTAGCCCACCGCTTGCCCGAGCTGGGGGAGCCGGGACGACCGGTACCGGGCGGCGAGGACGCCGAGCAGCAGCCCGGCCAGCGCCAGCGCCGCGACCAGTCCCCAGATCCCGTTCAGCGAGGCCGAGAGAAGCAGGTAGCCCTCCGGCGGCCGGGAACCCTCGCTCCAGCTCGACCCACGCCAGGTCAGGTCGCCGCCGGCCATCAGCACCACCGCCACGGCGAGGGCCCGGAGCGCCAGCCGGCGCAGCGCCCCGGCCGCCAGCTCGGCCTGGTAGCCCGGCGCGAGCTGGGCGGGACTGCCGAAGTCGGCCACCGCCCGTCGTTCGGCCTCCGCCCGCGGCAGGCCCCCCTCCCGGTACGCCTCGACCGCGTCCTGCAACGAGTGCCGTGCCTCGGTCAGCAGGTCGGCCTTGAGCCGGGCCGGGCCACGCAGCCGGCCGGCCAGCTCGCGCAGCCGCTCCTCCACGAGCACGTCCTGGTACGCGCGCATGGCCCCACCCTGCCACCCCGCCCCGGTCGCCCGCGTCCGGGAATTCCCCTGAAGCGAGGCCGCTAGGCGGCCGGCCCGAGGGCGAGGTAACCGCGCTCCGCCGCCTCCTGGAGCAGCCACTGGTCCCGGTACCAGCCCGGCTGCGCCACCAACTCGGCGTGCCGGCCGCGCTGGACCACCCGGCCCGCGTCGAGCACCACGATCTCGTCCAGCTCCGCGAGGCCGCTGAGCCGGTGGCTGATCAGCAGCACCGAGTGCCCGGCCGGGGTGGCGGCCAACGCCGAGGCGAGCACGGCGTCCGCAGCGGCCGGGTCGAGGCCCTCGGTCGGCTCGTCGAGCACCAGCACGGCCGGGGCGGCCAGCAGTGCCCGGGCCAGCGCGAGGCGCTGCCGCTGGCCTCCGGAGAGCTGCCCGCCCTGCTCGCCGACCACGGTCTCCCAGCCCTCCGGCTGGGCGCGTACCCAGTCCAGCAGGCCGGCCGCCCGGGTCGCCGAAGTCAGCTCCGCCTCCTCGGCCCGGGGCCGGCCGAGCAGCAGGTTCTCCCGGACCGAGGCGTGGAAGACGTACGCCTCGGCGAGCAGGCCGCCGACCACCCGGGGCAGCTCCTCGGGCCGGTACGCCGCCACCTCCGTCCCGTCCAGGGTGACCCGGCCGTCGTCGGGGCGTACCGCGCCGGTGAGCACGGCGGCCAGGGTGCTCTTGCCGGCGCCGCTCGGCCCGACCACCGCGACCCGGCGGCCGGCGGGCAGGTCGAGGTCCACGCCGTCCAGGGCTGGCGCCGCCCCTGCCCGGTACCGCACGGTCACGCCGTCGAACCGTACGTCGTGCCCGACCGTGGCGGCCGGCTCCGCAGCGGCCGGTCCGGCGGGGCCCGCGGGAGCCGGCTCGGCGGCGGTGAGCAGGGCGGCCACCCGGCTCAGGCCGGTCCGTAGCTGGGCGCGCTGCCGCGCCGCCCCGACCAGGGCGAGGGCGATCTCGACGGCGGCCAGGGCGCCGACGGCCAGGACGCCGACCAGCACCCCGCCGACGCCGGCGCGCAGCGCCACGACCACCACGCCGGCGGCGGTGAGCCCGCCGACCAGCACCCCGGCCGCGTCGACCGCGAAGCCGGTGGCGGCCAGCCGGCGTTCCAGCCGGGCGAGGCGGCCGGCCCGCCCCTCGGCGGCGGCCAGCGCGATGCCGGTGGCGCCGAACGCGGCCAGGTCGGCGGCGCCGTGGGTCAGATCGACCGCGTCCACGGCGAGCGCGCCGCGCAGCGGGGCCACCTCGTCGGCGGCCCGGCGGGTGAGCACGGCGGCCAGCGCGGGCAGGGCCACCCCGGCCATCAGCAGCCCGACGGCCAGCACGCCGGCCGCCGGCGGCGAGATCAGCGCGGCGGCGCCGACCGCGAGCAGGCTCACCAGCGCGGCCGCCGCCCCCGGCACGAGCACCCGCAGCAACAGGTCCTGCACCGCCTCCACGTCGGACACCAGCCGGCTCAGCGCGTCCCCGGTGCGCTGGACGGCGCCGTCCCGCCCGGCGGCCAGGGTGGCGAAGACCCGGGCCCGAACGTCGGTGATCATGCGGAGCACGGCGTCGTGCCCGGCGAGCCGCTCGGCGTAGCGGAACCCGCCCCGGCTCACGGCGAGGGCCCGGACCGCGACGATGGCCACGGTCAGCCGGTCCAGGGTCGGCCGTCCGGCGGCACTCATCAGCAGCCAGGTGGCGGTCGCCATCAGGGCCAGCCCGGCGAACTCGGTGGCGGCGGCGAGCAGTCCGGCCCCCACCAGCCGGCCCAGGTACGGCCGGGCCAGCCGGAGCACCGCCCGCTCCGCCCGCACCCTGCTCGCGGCCCCGCTGTCCGGGACGGCGGTGGTCGGGGCGGGTCCACCGGGCAGCAGTTCGCCCGGGTTCGCCTCGGCGGCGGTCGGCGCGCCCGGGTCGCGACCGGCCGGGGTCATCCCGTCCCGCGAGACGCCGCCCGGCACCGCCCGGACCGGCTGGTCCGGCCGCCCAGGCACGGCGTCGTCCTGGTCGTCGGGCCGGTCGAGCGCGTCGCTCATCAGGACCCCTTCCCGGCCGGCGCCGGGGTCAGTTCGGTGACTCGGCCGTCCTCGACCCGGAGAATCCGGTCGGCGTCCTCGAGCAGCGCGGGCCGGTGCGCCACCAGCAGCGCGGTACGTCCGGCGACCAGCCGCCGGGTGGCGGCCAGCACGATCGCCTCGCTGGCGGTGTCCAGCCGGGCGGTCGGCTCGTCGAGCAGGACCAGCGGGGCGTCCCGGAGGAACGCCCGGGCCAGGGCCACGCGCTGCCGCTGCCCGCTGGACAGGCCGTGCCCGCGCTCGCCGAGCACGGTGGCCAGCCCGTCGGGCAGGGCGGCGACCACCTCGTCCAGCGCGGCGTCGCGGACCGCCCGGGCGAGCGCGGGGTCCGGGGCGTCGGAGGCGCCGAGGCGGATGTTGTCGGCCAGCGACCCGGCGAACAGGTGGGCGCGCTGCGGTACCCAGGCCAGCTGCCGCCGCCAGGCGTCCAGGTCGACCCCGGCGAGGTCCACCCCGTCGACGGTGACCCGGCCGGCGGTCGGGGTGACGAAGCCGAGCAGCAGGTTGAGCAGGGTGCTCTTACCAGCGCCGCTGGGCCCGATGACGGCGACCCGCTCGCCGGGCCGGATGGTCAGGGTCACGTCCCGCAGGGCCGTGGTGCGCTCGTACTCGACGGTGACGCCCTCGAAGCGGATCTCGCCGTGGCCGTCCGGAGCCGGCTGCGGGGTGCCGGCCGGCGCGGCGGCCGCCGGGGTGGCCGAGAGGGTGAGCGCCTCGTCGAGCGCGGTGAGCCCCTCCATGCTGGCGTGGAACCGGCTGCCGGCGGCCCGCAGCGGGAGGTAGGCCTCCGGGGTGAGCAGCAGCACCAGCAGGGCGGTGGAGAGGGTGATCCCGCCGCTGAGCAGCCGGATGCCGACCGGCACCGCGACCAGCGCCACCGAGAGGGTGGCGACCAGTTCCAGGACGAGCGCGGAGAGGAACGCGATCCGCAGCGTCTTCATGGTGGCCTGCCGGTGCCCGTCGGCCATCCGGCGGACCACGTCGACCTGGGCCCGAGCCCGACCGAACGCGCGCAGCGTGGGCAGGCCGGCCACCATGTCGAGGAAGTGCCCGCCGAGCAGCGACAGTCGCCGCCACTGCCGCTCGGTGGCGGCCTGCGCCTGCCAGCCGAGCAGGGCCCCGAAGACCGGGATGAGCGGGATGGTCAGCGCGATGATCAGCGCCGAGCTCCAGTCGGCCAGGACGATCCGGGCCAGCACCGCCAGCGGCACGGTCACGCTGAGCACGAGCTGGGGCAGGTAGCCGGTGAAATAGGGGTCGAGCGCGTCCAGGCCGCGCCCGGTGAGGGTGGCGAGCTGCCCGGCCCGCTGGCCGGCGACCCAGGTGGGGCCGTGCCGGCCGACCGCGCGGAGCAGGTCGGCGCGCAGCGTGGCCTTCACGGTGGCCGCCGCCCGGGCCGCGACCGTGCCCTGGGCCCAACTCACCAGCGCCCGGGCCGCCACCGCCAGGACGAAGCCGGCCAGCGCCGGCCGGTGCAGCCGCCCGTCGAGCGCGGTCGCCAGCAGTGTCGCCAGCGCGGTGGCCTGCGCGACCACCAGCAGCGCGGTCAGCCCGCCCAACACCGCGAGCACGGCGAGGTCACGCCGGGCCGCGGGGACCCGGCGCAGCAGACGCGGGTCGAACGGGCGGCGATTCACCAGTACACCGGTGCCCTGCCGTCGGTCCGTCCCCGGAACACCCACCAGCACATCGCCTGAAAGCCTAGTAGGGCCGGCACCAGCGGCAGCACGAGCCAGCCCAGCAGCGACAGGGTCGGGCCGCTCGCCGCGCCGTCGGCCACGGTCAGCGAGGCGGTCGGGTCGACCGTGGAGACCAACACCCGGGGCCAGAGGGCCACGCCGACCAGCACCACCGGCAGCGCCAGCGCCGCGCTGGTTGCCGTGAAGGCCACCCCGGACCGGGCCCGGCCGAGCGCCGCGCGGGCCATCAGCAGCGCCGCCACCAGCAGTAACGGCAGGAGTACGGCGACCGCCGGCCGCGCCACGGCGGCGCGTACCCGGTCCGAGAGCAGGCCCAGGACGGTGGCCACGGCGACCGCGGCGAGCGCCACCGGCACCAGCCGGCGGGCCACCCGGCCGAGCGAGGCGGCGCCGGCGGCCGGCAGCCGGAGCGTGAGGAAGGTCGCACCCTGCACGGCGACCAGGGCCAGCATCGCCAGCGCGACGGCGGCCACGAACGGGGTGAAGAGGTGCCCCACCCCGTCGACGTGCCGGTCGGCGTGCAGCGGCAGGCCCTGGAGCAGCCCGCCGAGCAGCGCGCCCCAGCCCAGCGCGGCGAGCACGCTGCCGGCTACCACCACCCGGTCCCAGCCGGTACGGGCCGACCCGGCCCGGGGCCGGCTGCGCAGCTGCACCCCGGCGGTCACCAGCACCACACCGGCCAGCGCGCCGAACACCGCCGGATAGAAGCCGGAGAGGAGTTCGCCCTCCAGGGTCGGGAAGGCGCCGAGCAGGGTGCCGGCGGCGGCCACCAGCCAGACCTCGTTGCCGAGGAAGAACGGCCCGAGGGCGGTGAGCGCGGCCCGCCGGCGCTCCTCGGTGGCGCCCCGGGCCAGCAGCAGCCCGACCCCGTAGTCGTAGCCGCCGAGGACGAGGTAGGTGGCGAGGAAGAGGCCGAACAGGGCGTACCAGACGAGTTCCACGGCGGGCTCCCTCAGGCGAACACGGGTTGCGGGCGGGTGTCGGTGTCGGGCGCGGGCGGGCGGCCGAGGGCGGGGTCGTGCGCGCCCCGGGCGGCGTGCCGGGCCAGCAGCACCCAGTTGGTGACGGCGAGGGTGCCGAGCAGCAGGGTGAAGCCGATCAGCGAGGTGAGCATCAGGCCGGCCCCGACCGGGGAGACGGCCTTCTCGACGGGGAGCAGGCCGTACACCGCCCAGGGCTGCCGGCCCACCTCGCGGGCGATCCAGCCGAGGATCACCGCGACGAAGGGGAACGGCAGGGCGAGCAGCACCAGCCAGAGCGGGAAGCGGAGCCGGATGAGCCAGTCCCGCCAGAGCAGCGGGACGATCAGCAGGCCGAAGAAGAGGCCCATGCCGATGAGGATCATGAAGCCGAGGCCCACGTTGGAGAGGGTCGGCGGGACGTAGTCGCCGGGGCCGAACTTCGCCGTCCACTCGGCGACCAGGGCGTCCCGGTCCGGCCCGCCACCGAACTTCGTCGGCTGGAGCTCGCCGGTCGGGCCGAACTGGGCGAAGCCGAAGCCGATCAGCAGGACCACCGCGACCGCCGTGGTGAGCAGGCCGATCCGCAGCGACTTCCGGAAGAATGCGAAGTCCGGGGTACGCCGGATCAGGTGGTACGCGCTCACCGCCGCCATCAGCATCCCGCCGGTGACCAGGCTGGCCGCGATCACGTGCCCGAAGGCGAAGCCGAGCGTGGGGTTGGTGAGCATCGCCCCGAAGTCGGTGAGGTGGGCGACCCCGTCGCGGATCTCGTATCCGACCGGGTGCTGCAGCCAGGCGTTGCCCACCATCACCCAGAACGCCGAGGCGTACGCGGTGAGCGCGACGCCCCAGAGCAGGGCGAGGTGGACCCCCTTGCGCAGCTGGTGCCAACCGAAGATCCACATGCCGAGGAAGGTGGACTCGAGGACGAAGGCGAGCAGCGTCTCGACGGCCAGCGGCGCACCGAAGACGTTGCCGACGTAGCGCGACAGGCCGCTCCAGTTGAGCCCGAACTGGAACTCCATCACCAGACCGGTGGCGATCCCCAGCACGTAGTTGATCACGTACAGCTGGCCCCAGAAGCGGGTCAGTCGCTCGTACACCGGTTTGCCGGTGATGAAGCCCGCGGTCTGCACCCCGACCAGCAGGGTGACCAGGCCGAGGGTGACCGCCACGAAGAGAAAGTGGATGGAGGTGGTGGCGGCGAACTGAAGGCGGGCGAGGAACAGGGTGTCCATGGCCGTGGCTCCCACGGGTCGGCTCGCTTGACGTAGCGAGCCTACACGTAGGTTGCCTACTGATGCGGGGCCCTAGGGGTGAGATCAGGGTCAGCTCAGGAAGAGGGAGATCGGCAGGGCGGCCAGGGTGGCCGCGATGGTCAGCGCGGTGGCGCCGAGCAGCCGGGGCGTCCGGTCCGGGACCAGCAGCCGCTGCACCCGTACGTCGAGGTCACGATCGCCGATGCCGAGGGTGCCGGCCGGGGCGATCCGGTGACCGGCGGCCGCGAACCGGCGCAGCGCCCCGGCCAGCGGCGCCTCCGCGTGCAGCTCGCGGGCCTTGTCGTCGGCGCGCATCTCGACCAGCAGCGCCACGTGCTGGTACGCGTCCCGGACCCAACGGAACCAGGGCAGCGCCTTGCGGAGCGCGGTGAACGGCAGCAGCACCAGGTCGTGCCGTTCCTGGGCGTGCGCCCGCTCATGGGTGAGCACCGCCGCCAGCTCGGCCCGGTCGAGCAGGCTGAGCGTGCCGGCGCTCACCACCACCCGGGGCCGTACCCCCGGCAGGCAGTACGCGGCCGCGCTCGGGTGATCCAGCACCAGCGCGCCGGGGACGGTCGGGTCGCGGCGGGCGACCAGGCTGAGCAGCTCCCGGTGCCGGCGCTGGGCGCGGACGGTGCCGTGGACGCTGCGCACGGTCGTGGTGAGCAGCACCGCGCCGATGCCGAAGCCGATCCCGACCAGGCCCAGGTGCATCGCACCCAGCCCGGCCGGCAGCTTGCCGTGGGCGAGGTCCTCGGTGAGGGCGAGCAGGGCGCTCCCGGTCGGCAGGTCGTACGCGCTCAGCCCGACCGCCATCGGCAGGCCCATCGCGGAGAGGCCGAGCGCCAGCCCGACCGCCTGCCAGCACAGGATGGCCACCCGGGGGGCCTGCCAGGTCCACTTCGAGACGGCCAGGACCTGCGCGGTCAGCCAGCAGGCCAGGACGGTCGCGGCGAAGTGCAGGGCGTACGCCACGGCGGCCGCCCTACCGGTCCGTCGCCTCGTCGGCCAGCGCCGGGCGCCCCGCCCGCGGGTCCTCGACCCGGTCGGTGAGCCCGGCCTCGTCGCCGAGCGCCGCGCGCAGCACCTCGGCCTCGGTCCCGGTCACCGAGCGGGCGAAGCGCACCAGCGCGGCGTCCCGGCTGCCACCGAGGTCGAGGGCGTCGAGCATGAGCTGGGCGATGTGCGCCTCGCGGCTGGCAGCGGCCCGGTAGCGCCAGGCCCGCCCCTCGCGCTCGCGCTGCACCATGCCCTTGCCGGCCAGCCGGTCCAGCACCGTCATCACCGTCGTGTACGCCAGCTCCCGGCCGGCCAGGGCGTCGGCGACCTCCCGCACGGTCACTCCGTCCGACGTGCCCGGGACCACGTCCCACAGCACGTCCATCACCGCACGCTCAAGATCCCCCAGCCGAGTCACCCCTCAATCCTACTCCTCGTAGTAGACCTTCCCCGCCAGCACCTCCGAGCCCGCCCACGGCCGAGGCCACAACTTCCGGGGAAATTGTTGCCTCCGCCCCGCCGCTGGCCCCAATTTCAGGGAAACTGCTGCCTCGGGACGGGCACCGCGACCCCGATGATCGGGGACCCGACGCCGGGCAGCAGCCACGAGCCGGGAACCCCAAAGCTCAGACGCCCTTGGGGTGCCAGACGGTCTTCGTCTCCAGGAGCACCGTCATCCGGGTGACCCCCGGGTCGGCGAACCAGTCGTGGCCGACCGGTGCCGGCCGGAGCACCCGCTTCAGGTTTTCCGCCGCCTTGACCTCCAGCTCCGCCGCCAGGTCGGCGTCGGTCACTCCGGTGAGGTCGATCGCGTTGACGTCCATGTGCGCGGCCAGCGTCGGCACGGTGTCCGACAACCGGCCGGTGAGGATGTTGACCACTCCGCCCGGCAGGTCGGAGGTGGCCAGCACCTCGGCCAGGGCCACCGCGGCCAGCGGCGCGGCTGGCGAAGCCGCCACCACGACGGTGTTGCCGGTGACAATCGCCGGGGCGATCACGCTGACCAGGCCGAGCAGCGCCGGAGCCTCGGGGGCCACCACGGCCACCACGCCGGTCGGCTCGGGCGCCGACAGGTTGAAGTACGGTCCGGCCACCGGGTTCGCCCCGCCGTACACCTGCGGGAGCTTGTCGGACCAGCCGGCGTACCAGACCCAGCGGTCGATCGCGGCGTCGACCTCGTCGGCGGAGGCACCCAACGCGATGAACTGGTCGCGCCGGCCCTCCAGCATCTCGGCGACCCGGTAGAGGATCTGCCCGCGGTTGTACGCGGTGGCCCCGGCCCAGCCCTTGACTGCGGCCCGGGCGGCGACGACGGCGTCCCGCGCGTCCTTGCGGGAAGCCAGGGCCACGTTCGCAGTTTCTTCCCCACCGGACTGCACGATGTACGACCGTCCCGACTCGCTGCGCGGGAACTTCCCGCCGATGAAGAGCTTGTACGTCTTGCGTACCGCGACCCGCTCAGACATTGAGGTACGCCTCCAGCCCGTGCCGGCCGCCCTCGCGACCGTAGCCCGACTCCTTGTAGCCACCGAAGGGCGAGGTGGGATCGAACTTGTTGAACGTGTTGGCCCAGACCACGCCGGCGCGGAGCCGGTCGGCCAGCCACAGGATCCGGGAGCCCTTGTCGGTCCAGATCCCGGCCGACAGCCCGTACGGGGTGTTGTTCGCCTTCTCCACCGCCTCGGCCGGGGTGCGGAAGGTCAGCACGGACAGCACCGGGCCGAAGATCTCCTCGCGGGCGATCCGGTGCGCCTGGGTGACCCCGGTGAAGATGGTCGGCGCGAACCAGAAGCCGCGGTCCGGCAGCTCGCAGGCGGGCGACCAGCGCTCGGCGCCCTCGGCCGCGCCGACCTCGGAGAGCTCGCGGATCTTCGCCAGCTGGGCGGCCGAGTTGATCGCGCCGATGTCGGTGTTCTTGTCTAGCGGGTCGCCGACCCGCAGCTGGGCCATCCGCCGCTTCAGCGACTCCAGCACCCGGTCGGCGACCGACTCCTGGACCAGCAGCCGTGAGCCGGCGCAGCAGACGTGCCCCTGGTTGAAGAAGATGCCGTTGACGATGCCCTCGACGGCCTGGTCGACCGGGGCGTCGTCGAAGACGATGTTGGCGGCCTTGCCGCCCAACTCCAGGGTGAGCTTCTTGCGGGTGCCGGCGACCGCGCGGGCGATGGCCTTGCCGACCTCGGTGGAGCCGGTGAAGGCCACCTTGTCCACGCCCGGGTGCTCGACCAGCGCCCGGCCGGTGTCGCCGGCGCCGGTGACGATGTTGACCACACCGGCCGGCAGGTCGGCCTGCTGGCAGATCTCGGCGAAGAGCAGCGCGGTCAGCGGGGTGGTCTCGGCGGGCTTCAGCACCACCGTGTTGCCGGCGGCGAGCGCCGGGGCGATCTTCCAGGCCAGCATGAGCAGCGGGAAGTTCCACGGGATGACCTGCGCGGCCACACCGAGCGGCTTGGGGTCGGGGCCGAACCCCGCGTAGGGCAGCTTGTCGGCCCAGCCGGCGTAGTAGAAGAAGTGCGCCGCGACCAGGGGGACGTCGACGTCCCGGGACTCCTTGATCGGCTTGCCGTTGTCCAGCGACTCCAGCACGGCCAGCTCGCGGGAGCGCTCCTGGATGAGCCGGGCGATCCGGAACAGGTATTTGGCCCGGTCGCGGCCCGGCATCGGACCCCAGACCTTCTCGTACGCCTTCCGGGCGGCGCGGACCGCGCGGTCCACGTCCTCGTTGCCGGCCTCGGCGATCTCGGCGAGGACCTCCTCGGAGGCCGGGTTGATCGACTTGAAGCTGCCGCCGTCGACCGGGTCGACGAACGTGCCGTCGACGAAGAGCCCGTACGAGGGCTTGATGTCCACCACCGAGCGCGACTCGGGGGCGGGGGCGTATTCGAACATCGCGCTCAGTCCAGGGTGAAGTAGTCGGGACCGGAGTAGACGCCGGTCGTCAGCTTGGTGCGCTGCATGAGCAGGTCGTTGAGCAGGCTGGACGCGCCGAACCGGAACCAGTCCGGGTCCAGCCAGTCCGGGCCGACGGTCTCGTTGACCATGACCAGGTACTTGATCGCGTCCTTGCTGGTCTTGATGCCGCCGGCCGGCTTCACGCCGACCTGCCGCCCGGTGGCGGCGCGGAAGTCGCGGACCGCCTCCAGCATCACCAGGGTCACCGGCATGGTGGCCGCGACCGGGACCTTGCCGGTGGAGGTCTTGATGAAGTCGCCGCCGGCCAGCATGGCCAGCCAGGAGGCCCGCCGCACGTTGTCGTACGTGGCCAGCTCGCCGGTCTCCAGGATCACCTTGAGATGGGCGTCCCCGCAGGCCTCCTTGGTGGCCACGATCTCGTCGTAGACCTCCTGGTAGCGGCCGGCCAGGAAGGCGCCCCGGTTGATCACCATGTCGATCTCGTCGGCGCCGGCCGCGACCGCCGCCCGGGTGTCGGCGAGCTTGACGTCGAGGGGAGCCTGGCCGGACGGGAAGGCGGTCGCCACGCTGGCCAGGTGCACAATGCCAAGTCCGGCCGGCGCAGCGCCGTCCGCCTGTCCCGGTCCGCCGGATGGCCGCCCGGACCCGGCACCGCTGCCGCGCAGCACCTCGGCGACGTACGGGACCATCGCGGGATAGACGCAGACCGCGCCGACGTGCGGGCAGGACGGGTCAGCCGGGTCGGGGCGCAGCGCCTTGGTGGCGAGCGCCCGCACCTTGCCGGGGGTGTCGGCCCCTTCGAGGGTGGTCAGGTCGACCATTCGGATCGCCAGGTCGATGGCCTGGGCCTTGGCCGTGGTCTTGATGGAGCGGGTGCCGAGTTGTGCCGCCCGCTGCTCCGCGCCGACCTGGTCCACGCCGGGCAGGCCGTGCAGGAAGGTCCGCAGAGCGGTCTCGGATCGTCCCAGCTCGGAGAGGTCCGACCGGGCCGACGTCGCTGTCGCCGTCATGCCCCGAATAGTACGCACCCGCGAGTCGAGTGATCTTGGTCACGTCTGCCCGTTCGTGAGCGCGGCACGTGAGCGGCGTCGCTGGTGAACCGGCACCCGCACTGCGGCGCGTCGGAGCGCGGTAGGTTGAGCGATCGTGGACGTACACGTCATTGACCACCCGCTCGCCCAGTCGCGGCTGACCGCCATGCGGGACGCCCGGACCGACTCGGCGACGTTCCGGGCCGCGCTGCACGAACTCACCATGATGCTGGTGTACGAGGCGGCGCGCTCGTTCCCGGTGGAGAAGTACCCGGTCCAGACGCCGGTCACCGCCGCCGAGGGCACCCGGTTGGCGAACCCGCCGTTGCTGGTGCCGGTGCTGCGGGCCGGTCTCGGCATGGCCGACGCCGCGCTCGGGCTGCTGCCCGAGTCGTCGATGGGCTTCGTCGGCCTGGCCCGCGACGAGGAGACGTACGAGCCTCGTGCGTACATGGAGTCGCTGCCCCGGGACCTCGCCGGCCTGCCGGTGCTGGTGCTCGACCCGATGCTGGCCACCGGCGGCTCGCTGGAGCACTGCTGCCGGCTGCTCGCCGACCGGGGCTGCACCGACATCACGGTGCTGTGCGTCCTCGCCGCGCCCGTCGGCATCGAGCGGCTGGAGCGGAGCGGCCTGCCGTTGCGCCTGGTCACCGCCGCGATCGACGAGGGCCTCAACGACCGGATGTTCATCGTCCCCGGCCTCGGCGACGCGGGCGACCGCCAGTTCGGCGGCATGCCCCGCTTCTGACGTTCGCTTGCGCGGCCGCGTCCCGGCCCGAGGCCGCTGATTCATGGAAAGAGGGCTCATTCCGCCTCGGATTGGCCCTCTTTCCGTGAATCAGGCGAGTGCCGAGAGCGCGTGGGCGAGTCCGTGCGCGGGGGTGCGGAGAGGCGCTAGCGTTCCGGGCCATGACTGGTGTTGCGCTCGCCGAAGAGCTGCTGCTCCTCGCCTACGACGACGAAACCGGCAAGGCGACCATGCCGCGGATCAGCCTGGACCTCGGGATGGCCGCCGCGGTGCTGGTCGAGCTGGCCCTGGCCGGCCGGATCGCGTACGCCGAGGGTTCCCTGGCGGTCGTCGACCCGGCGCCGACCGGCGAGCCCATCGCCGACGCGGTCCTCGCCAAGGTCGCCGCCGACACCCCGCACACCCCGTCGTCCTGGGTGCAGCGGCTGCGGCACGGCCTGCGCGACCGGATCCTCGGCGACCTGTGCGGCCGGGGCGTGGTGCGGGACGTCGACGAGACCGAGTTGGGCTTCATCCACGTGCACCGGTACCCGGTGGCCGACGCCTCCGTGGAGGCGGAAATCCGGCGCCGGCTGGCGGAGGCGCTGACCAGCGGGCAACTCCCCGACGAGCGGACCGCCGCGCTCGCCACCCTGGTGGCGGTGCTGCGCATGGAGCCGGCCCTCGGCCTGAGCGGGACCGCCGCGGCGGAGGCCCGCAAGCGGCTGGAGGAGATCGCCAGCAGCGCCGGCTTCTCCGGCGACATCAGCCTGGACGACAGTGTCGTGCGCCCGTCGATCAGCCTGGTCATCGCGGCCCTGGCGCAGGCCGTCGACGCCGCCCTCGGCAAGCGGTAAGGAAGGGCCCCTTCTTAACGCCTCCGGTAGAGCACGGGCCCCCTTTTAACAAGCAGGTGTTAAGAAGGGGCCCGTGCTTGGGTCTCAGAGGCCGAGGGCGGTGGCGATCTCGGTGCGCAGCGCGGCCACCGCGGCGTGCGCCCGCTGCCGGGCCGCGGCGACGTCGCCGTCCGCGACCGGCTCCACCACCTCGAGGTACGCCTTGAGCTTCGGCTCGGTGCCGGAAGGGCGGATCACCACCCGGGCGGCATCGGTGCGCAGGATCACCACGTCCGCCCCGGGCAGCAGGTCCGACGCCTCGGTGACCGGGTGCCCGAGCAGCGCGGTCGGGGTGGCCGCCCGGATCCGGGCCATGGCGTCGGCGATCACCCGCAGGTCGTCCACCCGGACCGAGAGCTGGTCGGTGTGGTGCACGCCGAACTCGGCGGCCAGCTCGTCCAGCCGGTCGGTGAGCGTACGGCCCTGGGCCTTGAGGCCGGCCGCCAGTTCGGCGACGGTGAGCGCGGCGGTGATGCCGTCCTTGTCGCGGACGTGCTCCGGGGCGACGCAGTAGCCGAGCGCCTCCTCGTAGCCGAAGACCAGCGGCTCGGCCCTGCCGCCGGCCCGGACGATCCACTTGAACCCGGTCAGCGTCTCGTCGTACGGCAGGCCCCGGGCCGTGCACATCGCCCGCAGCAGGGTCGACGAGACGATGGTGGTGGCGTACAGGCCGGTGACCCCGCGCCGCATCAGGTGGTCGGCGAGCAGCGCGCCCACCTCGTCCCCGCGCAGCATCCGCCACCCGCCCGCGCCGTCCGGGACGGCCACCGCGCAGCGGTCCGCGTCCGGGTCGTTGGCGATGGCGATGTCCGCGCCGATCGTGCCGGCCAGCGCGACGAGCTTGTCGACCGCGCCCGGCTCCTCGGGGTTGGGGAAGCTCACCGTCGGGAAGGCCGGGTCCGGCTCGGCCTGGTCGGGCACCACGCCCGGCACCGCGAACCCGGCCTGGGCGAAGGCGGCGGTCAGCACAGCCGCCCCGACCCCGTGCAGCGGGGTGTACGCCACCTTCAGGTCGCGCGGGCCGGTCGGGTCGACCACCTCGGCGGCCTGCCGCACGTAGGCGGCGACCAGATCGTCGCCCAGCACCTCGCCGGGCGGGCCGAGCGGGACCTTCGCCAGCGGGCCGACCGTCCGGATGGCCGTCTCGATGCCGGTGTCGGCCGGCGGCACGATCTGCGCGCCCGCGCCGAGTTCCCCGCCGAGGCCGGCGCCCAGGTAGACCTTGTACCCGTTGTCCTGCGGCGGGTTGTGGCTGGCGGTGACCATCACGCCGGCCACCGCGCCCAGGTGCCGCACGGCGTACGCGAGCACCGGGGTGGGCAGCGGGCGGGGCAGCAGCAGCGCCGGGCGACCCGCGCCGGTAGCGACCTGGGCGGTGCGCTCGGCGAAGGCCCGCGAGCCGTGCCGGGCGTCGTACCCGATCACGAGCGGGCCCTCGCCACCCTGGTCGGCGAGCCAGGCGACCAGCCCGGCGGCGGCCTGGGTGACCACCGCGAGGTTCATGCCGTTCGGACCGGCCCGCAGCGGGCCGCGCAGCCCGGCGGTGCCGAAGGTCAGCGGCCCGGCGAACCGGTCGGCCAGTTCGGGCGCGGTGCCCGGCAGGCCGTCCAGGACCGCGTGCAGCTCGTCGCGGCTGGCCGGGTCGGGGTCGTCGTCGAGCCACCGCCGGGCCTGGTCGCGAAGTTCGTCAAGATCAGTGGTATCCGCCGCCATTGCCTCTTGATAGCACGGCGGCGGATCACCACGGTCCGTCGGCCTCGGCTCAGCTGCCCCCGCCGAACTTGAACGAACTCGCCATCGTGTCGAAGATCGGCTTGCTGGCGGCGAAGTCGGCCTCGTTCGCGGTCAGGAAGAACGAGTAGACCTTGCCGTCCTGCACCACGCCCCGCCACACCCCGTGCCGCTTGGCGTCGCCGTCGCCGCAGGTGTACTCGAACTCGGCGGCCGGCTTGTCGGCCAGCGTCGTCTCGGTCATCGCGAGCTGCTCGTACGGCTTGACGCAGGACTTGGCCTTGGTCCCCAGGTTGCGGGAGGCGGACTCCGCCCAGCTGGTCGAGGTGCCCTCCCACTTCTCGGCGAGGACCCGCACCTTACGGCCGTCCTGCTGCGGGTCGACGAAGTCGACAAAGACGCCGCCGGACTTCTTCTCCCAGCCCTTCGGCACCTGGAGGGTGACGCCCTTGACGGACTGCTCCTGCATGTCCACCGGGGGCGCGGCCTGGGCCGTCCCGCTGGGCATCGAGGTCACGATCGGCGGCGGGGTCTTGTCGTCGCCGCCGGAGAGGGCGATCACCGTGACCAGCAGCACCACGGCCACCGCGCCGGCCACCGCGAGCTGCACCTTGCGCGGCCAGCCCTTGACCGTGCCGACGAGCTGGCCGACGCCCTTGGCCCCGCCGGGGCCGCTGCCGGATGCCGGGGCCGGCGCGGCCCACGGCTGGCCGGTGCCCGGCACCGACCACTGGTTGCCGGCGTAGACGGGCTGGGTGGCCTCGGCGCCCCGGCCGTAGACGGGCTGGGTGGCGTCCGGCCGGAAGCCGGGCGTGATCCGCTGGGTGGCGTCGGGCCGCACGCCGGGCGTGATCCGCTGGGTGGCGTCCGGCGTCGTGCCGCCCCCGGCCCACGGGGTGGCGTCCGGCGAGATGCGCTGGGTCGCCTCCGGCATGGCGCCGGTGGGGGTGTGCAGCGGGCCGGCCAGGGCCTCGGCGCTGGGGTCGTCGAGCGCGGCGGCCGTCGGCTCGGGACGCTCGCCCCGGCGCAGGGCGGCGAGGCGGTCGGTCAGTGACTCACCGGGGCCGATCATCGCCCGGCCGCCGATCTGCCCGCTCGGCTTCGGTTCCGGGGCGACCGGCGGCGGCGTGGCCGGCCGCTGCGCCGGCACCACCGCGTACGGGTCGGTGACCGAGTTGACCGCGGTGGCGGTGCTGGTCAGCGGGCCGGCGAGCAGCTCGCGCAGCATGGCGCGGGCGGTGTGCACGTCCAGCCGGCGGGCCGGGTCCTTCTCCAGCAGGCCCATCAGCACCCGGGTCAGCGGGCCGCTGCGCTGGGGCGTGGCCGGCGGGTCCTCGACCACGGCGTGCATGGTCTCGATCGGGTCGCCCCGGTCGAACGGGGGCCGCCCCTCGACCGCGGTGTAGAGGGTGACGCCGAGCGAGAAGAGGTCGCTGGGCGGGCCGAAATCCTGCCCCATGGCCCGCTCGGGGGAGATGAAGTGCGGCGAGCCGAGCACCATGCCGGGCGTGGTGAGCTGCACGTCGGTGGGCATCCGGGCGACGCCGAAGTCGGTCAGCACGCAGCGGCCGTCGGAGCAGATCAGCACGTTGGCCGGCTTGACGTCGCGGTGCAGCACGCCGATCGCGTGCGCCACCTCCAGGGCGCCGAGCAGCGCGATGCCGATCTTGGCGACCGCCCGGGGCGCGATCGGCCCGTCCTCGATCACCATGTCGGCGAGGCTGCGGGCGTCCAGCAGTTCCATCACGATCCACGGGCGGCCGTCCTCGGTCACCACGTCGTACACCTGGACCACGGCCGGGTGCTGGATCGCGGCGGCGGCGCGGGCCTCACGCAGCGTCCGTTCGTACATCGCGTCGCGGTCGCTGGGGGCCAGACCTGGCGGCAGGACGACCTCCTTCACCGCCACGTCGCGGCGCAGCAGCGTGTCGGTCGCCCGCCAGACCGTGCCCATGCCACCGTTGCCCACCGGCGACCGCAGCGAGTAGCGACCACCGATGGTGGTGCCGGGTGCCGCACGTCCAGTGGGGGGACTGACTGGTCCGCTGCTCCACGTCGGGATCTGAGTCACTGAAAAGCCACCGGGGGATATCGAGGGGGCTGGGACACAACCCCCCTATCTTGCTGGTTCCGACGGCCGATGCGAAACCCGACGCGGCGGACCTTTACCTAACTCGACCGTACGTGGCGGCCCACTCACCGGCCGACCACCCCTAGGACCAGCCCCGATTGTGCGGAATCCCTCACTCGTCGATGTCTGGCCGCGTCCTACCATCCGGGGATGAGCGAACGGCGGTCGAGCGAGTCCGGTTTCCCGATCAAGGGCGTCTACACGGCGGAGGACCTGCCCGGGGAACTGGCGGAGCGGCTGGGTGCCCCGGGCGAGTACCCGTACGCCCGAGGGGTCTACCCGACGATGTACACCTCCCGCCCGTGGACCATGCGGCAGTACGCCGGCTTCGGCATCGCCACCGAGTCCAACGCGCGCTACCACCAGCTGCTGCGCGCCGGCACCATGGGCCTTTCCGTCGCGTTCGACCTGCCCACCCAGATGGGGTACGACTCCGACGACCCGATCGCGCACGGCGAGGTGGGCAAGGTCGGCGTCGCCATCGACTCCATCGAGGACATGCGGCTGCTCTTCGACGGCATCCCGCTGGACAAGGTCTCCACCTCGATGACCATCAACGCGCCCGGCTCGGTGCTGCTGCTGCTCTACCAGCTCGTCGCCGAGGAGTCCGGGGTGCCGGGCTCGGCGCTGAACGGCACCATCCAGAACGACATCCTCAAGGAGTACATCGCCCGGGGGACGTACATCTTCCCGCCGAAGCCGTCGCTGCGGCTGGTCGCCGACACCTTCGCGTACTGCCGCGCCGAGGTGCCGAAGTGGAACACCATCTCCATCTCCGGCTACCACATGGCGGAGGCCGGCGCGACGCCCGCGCAGGAGATCGCGTTCACCCTGGCCAACGGCGTGGAGTACGTCCGCGCGGCGCTCGCGGCCGGGCTGGCCGTGGACGACTTCGCCCCCCGGCTGTCGTTCTTCTTCGTCGCCCGCACGACCCTGCTGGAGGAGGTCGCCAAGTTCCGGGCGGCCCGCCGCCTGTGGGCCCGGCTGATGCGCGACGAGTTCGGGGCGAAGAACCCGAAGTCGATGATGCTGCGGTTCCACACCCAGACGGCCGGCGTGCAGCTCACCGCGCAGCAGCCGGAGGTGAACCTGGTCCGGGTGGCGATCCAGGGCCTCGGCGCGGTGCTCGGTGGCACCCAGTCGCTGCACACCAACAGCTTCGACGAGGCGATCGCGCTGCCCACCGAGAAGGCGGCCCGGTTGGCCCTGCGCACCCAGCAGGTGCTGGCGTACGAGACGGACCTGACCGCCACCGTGGACCCGTTCGCCGGGTCGTACGTGGTGGAGGCGATGACCGCCGAGATCGAGGCGGCCGCCGACGAGCTGATGCAGCGGGTCTTCGACCACGGCTCGGCGGTGGACGCGATCGAGGCCGGCTTCCAGAAGCGGGAGATCGAGCAGTCCGCCTACCGGATCGCGCAGGAGATCGACTCCGGCGAGCGGGTGGTGGTCGGGCTCAACCGGTTCCAGATCGACGAGGAGGAGCCGTACGAGCCGCTGCGGGTCGACCCGGCGATCGAGGTCGCCCAGGCCGAGCGGCTGGCCAAGCTGCGCGCCGGGCGGGACGCCGGCGCGGTCGAACGGGCCCTGGCCGAGCTGCGTGCCGCCGCCGGGGGCAACCGGAACGTGCTCTACCCGATGAAGGACGCGCTGCGCGCCAAGGCCACGGTCGGCGAGGTCTGCGGGACGCTGCGCGAGGTGTGGGGGACGTACCGGCCGAGCGACCGGTTCTGAGCTGCTCCGACGGCGGCCTGCGGCGGCACCTCCCCGGGTGCCCGGCGTGGGCCGCCCGCTTTCGCTAGGGGAACCCCTGAGCTGGGCGGATGCTCTCGTCACAGGGGTCCTCGCGGGCGTACAGTCGATCGTCTCCCCGTACACGGGCGGGGCGGTGACGGCTCCGCGAAGGTGCCGGCGGCACCTTCGATGCGGGCCCTCCCGGGCGACGTCGCCCGGCCCGGCCCGCCGCCCGGGCACGTGTGCGGACGACTGCTGCGGGTCGCGGCGTGGCGTCAGACGCGCCGAGCCGGAGTGGTCGGTCGGAATGCGGGTAACCCGATCGGGTGATCGGGACGGACAGCGTGTGCGGTCGCACTCCGGAACGCCGTGTCACCCTCGGGAGTCGTTCGACAGCTGAGCGTTGTCGCGCAATTGTCCGAGCGGCAGTTAATTGGCGCGACTAATGCGACAATTCGGAACGGCGGCCCAGGATTTGTGACCGCTGAATCGGTTACGCGTTGTAGGAGGTGTGGGACAGATGACGGCACTCAACCCCGATCTACCTGCTGTCCCGCAGATATTCGAGCCCTCCCACCAGGGCATTCGTGACGCTGTGCGGTCCGACCGTTACCCGAAAGATGTTGCACAGCGTCACCGTCGAAGGTCTAGGCTGTCGGCTGTTCTTCCCGAAGATCCATCCATCTCTAGTGATCGAGAATTCGACGTGACGAGTGCGTTGACGCTGCCGTCCGGCAGCCCACTGGCGTCGTCCTGGCCGGAGGCGCCATCCGGGTCCCAACCCCTGCCCTTCGAGCTGGATCACCTGCTCGCCCTCCGGGTACCCGGGCTCATCGCCACCCGGCGTCACATCCACTCCCACCCGGAGCTGTCCGGCGAGGAGTTCGAGACGGCCGCCCTGATCCACCGGGAACTCTCCCTCGCCGGGCTGAAGCCGCGACTGCTGCCCAAGGGCAACGGCGTCATCTGCGACATCGACGGGCGCCCGGACGGCCCGGTGATCGCGCTCCGCGCCGACATCGACGCGCTGCCGCTGACCGACCCGAAGGACGTGCCGTACCAGTCGACCGTGGACGGGGTCTGCCACGCCTGCGGGCACGACGTGCACACCACGGTGATGCTCGGGGTCGGCATGCTGCTGGCCCAGCTCGCCGACCTCGGCCAGCTCGACGGGCGGGTCCGGCTCATCTTCCAGCCGGCCGAGGAGATCCTCCCCTGCGGCTCGCTGGAGGTCATCGAGGCCGGCGGCCTGGACGACGTGGTGCAGATCTTCGCCGTGCACTGCGACCCGAACCTGCCGGTCGGCCGGGTCGGCCTGCGGGTCGGCCCGATCACCGCCGCCGCCGACAACGTCACCGTCCGGCTCACCGGCCCGGGCGGGCACACCGCCCGACCGCACCTGACGGTCGACCTGGTCGACGCGCTCGGCCGGCTGGTCACCGAGGTGCCGGCCCTGGTCAGCCGCCGGGTGCCGGCCAACAGCGGGCTGCTGCTGGTGTTCGGCCACGCGTCGGCCGGCACCCGCTACAACGTCATCCCGTCCGAGGCGTGCGCCGCCGGCACCCTGCGGGTGATGGACCGCGACACCTGGGACCAGGCCCCGAAGATCGTGGCGCAGGTGGTCCGGGACGTCATCGCCCCGACCGGGGCCACCGTGGACCTGGAGTACCTGCGCGGCCGCCCGCCGGTGACCAACGACGCCCGGGCTATCGGCGTGCTCACCGCCGCCACCGCGGCGGCGCTGGGCCCCGAGGGGATCGCGGAGACCCCGCAGAGCATGGGCGGCGAGGACTTCTCCTGGTACCTGGAGCACGTGCCGGGCGCGCTCGCCCGCCTCGGCGTCGGCCGGAACGGGCCCAACGTGGACCTGCACCGGGCCTCGTTCGACGTGGACGAGCGCGTCATCCCGGTCGGCGTACGCCTCATGGTGCAGACCGCGTTGCGGGCACTGGCGGCGGCCCGCTAGGCGCCGGACCATCGACCGGACCGGCCGGTCCCGGCACCGCCGGGGTCGGACCGGCCGGCGGCCCGCGCCGGGCCCGTCGGCGGCGTGCGCGCCGGACCAGCAACCCCACCGGTACGCCGATCACCAGCGCGAACGGCAGCACCGCGCCCAGCACGGTGAGCAGCACGAAGAACGTGGTGACGAAGACGTCCCAGCCACCCTTCAGCCCGACCAGGAAGCCGAGTTCCGGTCCCTCGTCGGCGGTGGTGGCATCGGGGCCGCGGAAGGTCACCGTGATCGTGGAGAGCGCGGTCAGGTCGGCCAGGCGACGCTTCTTCGCCTCCAGCGACGCCAGGTCGGCCTCCCGCCGGCCCACCTCGTTCTCCAGGTTGACCAACTCGTTGATCGTGGTGGCCCGGGCCAGCAACTTGCGGGCACTGTCCACCCGGGCGCGCTGGGTGGCGATCCGGGCGTCCAGGTCGACCGTCTCCTCGGTGACGTCCTGCGTCCGGATCTCCCGTCGCTCCTGCTCGCCCAGGCCGGCCAGCTCGTCGATGACCCTGGTGAACCGGTCCGCCGGTACCCGCAGGGTCAGCTCGGCCCGGGCGTCCGAGGAGTCGCTGCTGCGCTGGTCGCCGCCGACGAAACCGCCTGCCGCCGTCACCCGGTCGGTCGCCTTGCGGGCCGCCCGGTCCACGTCCGCCACCCGGACCTGCATGGTTCCCGTGTAGATGATCGACCGTTGGTCCACCCGCAGGTCGGCTCCGCCCGAGCCGGTCGCGGCCGGGGCCGCCTTCTCCGGGGCCGCGCCGGCCCCCGCGTCCGCGACGCCGCCTGCTGCCGGCGCCCGCCCGGAATCGGAGGCGCTGTTCCCGCCGTCCGCGCCGCAACCCGCCGCGACCAGCACTGCGGCCAACCCCATCGCGGCCAGGAGTACGCCCCCGCGGCGTCTTCCTCGTGCCCTCAACTGATGATTCGCTCGCTCGCGCTCGCTCATATCCCCGCTCCGCTCCTCGACGACCCCGCGCCGGGGCCGATACCTCGGACGCGACGCGCCATCGCGCCGGTTCCGGCAGACTGCGACGAGGACGTCACGATTCGATAATCGAGGAGTCACGATGCAGGTCACCAAGTACGGCCACTCCTGCCTCCGGATCGAGCACGACGGGGGCGTGGTCGTCGTGGACCCCGGTGGCTACAGCGAGCCCGAGGCGCTGGACGGGGCGGACGCGGTGCTGATCACCCACGAGCACCCCGACCACGTGAACGTCGAGGCGCTGACCCGCGCGCTGGAGCGCCGCCCGGCCACGGTCCACGGCCCGGCCTCGCTCGCCGGCGTCCTCGGCGACGCGGCGGAGGCACTGGTCGCGGTCGCGCCGGGCGAGTCGTTCACCGCCGCCGGCGTGCCGGTCCGGGCGTACGGCGGCCAGCACGCGGTCATCCACCCGGACATCCCGGTGATCCAGAACCTGGGCTACGTGTTCAACGACGTGATCTACCACCCGGGGGACTCGCTGGTGGTCCCGGACGACATCCAGGTGGACACCCTCTTCGCCCCGATCCACGCCCCCTGGAACAAGTTCTCCGAGGTGGTCGACTTCATCCGGGCGGTCGCCCCGCGACGGGCGTACGCGCTGCACGACGGGCTGCTCAACGCCAACGGTTTCGGCGTGCTCGACCGGCAGTACACCGCGCTGTCGAACACCGACTACCGTCGACTCGAACCGGGCACCCGGATCGACGCCTGACCACCGTGCCCGGACCCACCCCCGACCCGGTCCAGCGGCTGTACGCGACCCCACCGGACCGGTTCGTCGCAGCCCGGGACGCCGCCGTGGCCGACGCGCGCCGCTCCGGCGATCCCAAGGCGGCCCGGGAGATCGGCCGGCTGCGCCGGCCCACCGTGGCCGCCTGGCTGGTCAACCTGCTCGCCATCCGCCGCCCCGAACTGGTCGCCGACCTCGCCCAGCTCGCCGAGTCGCTGCGCACCGCTCAGCGTGAGCTGCGCGGCGCCAAGTTGCGCGAGCTGTCCGCGCAGCGCCGGGCCGTGGTTGGTGCCCTCGTCACCGAGGTACGCAAGCTGGCCGCCGCCGAGCCGGGTGCCCCGCCGGTCGGGAAGCTGCCGCTGGCCGAGGTGGAGGCGACCCTCAACGCCGCGCTCTCCGACGCGGAGGTGGCCGAGCAGATCCGGGCCGGCCGGCTGCTCCGGTCGGTGCACTACGCCGGCTTCGGCGAGGTGCCCCGGCCACAGCTGCGGCTGGTCACCGGGGGCGGCGAGGAGCCACCCGTAGCCGAGCGGCCGGAGAGCAGGCGGGCGCGCGACGAGCGGGCCACGGAACGGGCCGCGCGGGCCGAACGGGCGAAACGCCGCCGGGCCCTGGAACGCGAACTCGCGAAGGCCCGCGACGACCAGGGCCGGGCCGAGCGCGAGCTGGCCGAGGCCACCCGGTCCGAGCAGGACGGCGCCGCGGCCCTGGACCGGATCGAGACCGAGCTGGCCGAGCTGGAACGCCGGCGGGCCGTCGCCGAGCAGGACCTGAGCCGCGCCAAGCTGGCCCGGCGGGGCGCGGAACGGTCGGTCACCGCGGCCCGCCGGCGTACCGGGGAGGTGGAGGGCGCGCTGGAGGCGCTGGACGCCGAAGAGGGGGATGCCGCGGAGGGTGGTCACCGGGCAGACTGACCGTGATGGACGACCAGGATGGACGGGCGGCGGTGCCGCGCCGATGACTCCGGAACAGGTCGCCGCCGCCAGCAAGCCGCTGGTGCTGGAGCTGGGGGAGGCGTTCGCCCGCTCCCCGTCGACGCTGCGCCGGGCCCGGCTGCTCGGCATCTCCGGCTGGGCGTTCTACATTACCGGCCGGGCCGGCGCGCTCGGGGACGTCCGCGCCGAGACGGTCGCCGCCGCGCTCGGCTTCATCGCCCCCGATGCCGTCGCCGACGGCTGGGACGCGGCGGCGCGGACCGTCCGGCCGCTGGAGGTCGCCCTGGCGAACCTGGCCGAGTGCTGCCGGTGGGGCGCCGACCGCCTCGGCGACGCCCCCGTGGCGACCCGCCTGGCCGGCCTGCTGGAACGGGTGGTCGACGCGGCCGAGGGCAGCGGGATGCCGCTCTTCGCCGCCTGGCGGGCGATGCCGGTCCCGGACCGGTCGCCGGGCGCCCGGGTGGCGGTGGCGCTGCTGCTGCTCCGTGAGCACTTCGCCGGGGCGTACCTGCTGGCCGTGCGGGCCGCCGGGATGACCCCGCTCGAGGCGGTGCTGGCCGGGCCCGAGGGCGAGGCGGGGGCTGCGGCCTGCGGCTGGTCACCCCCGTACCCGCCGGTGGGGCCGCTGGTCCGGCGGCGGCTCTGGGCCGAGGCGGTCACCGACCGGCTCGCCTCGACCGCGTTCCGGGCGCTCGACCCCGGCGAGGGGGCGGAACTGCTCAACCTGCTCACCGCCACGCGGCTGCACCTGCGCGGCGGATAAATCAGCGGCGCGAAGCCGGGACGGGCTGCCAGGATCGCCGGCGTGACGCTTCCCGCCGGTTGGACCGCCCGCCGCCCCACCCTCGACGACGTGCCCGCGATCCTCGCGGTGGTGCACGCCGCCGACACCTTCGCCGTCGGCTACCCGGACTTCGACGCCGAGGACGTCCGCGATGCCCTGACCGCTCCCTTCGTCGACATGGCCCGCGACTCGTGGCTCGTCACCGACCCGGACGGCGTCGCGGTCGGCTGGACCATCCTCAGCAACCCCACCGGCGTGGGCCGGGAGTGGGTGGAGGTCTACGTCGATCCGGAGCGCGGGGAAGACCTGCGCGCCCCGCTGCTGGCGCGGCTGCTCGACCGGGTCGCCGAGCGGGCCGCCGAGCGCGGCCTGCCCGGCCTCACCGCTCGCACCGGCGTCTTCGCCCCGGAGACCCGCTGGGCCGCCGAGCTGGTCGAGGCGGGCTTCACCCGGATCAAGCGGTACGTGCGGATGACCCGGTCGCTGGCCGACCTGCCCGCCGAGCCGCCGGCACCGCCCGGGGTGACCGTCCGGCCGCTGCGCCCCGACGACGAGTCGGACCTGCGCGAGTTCCACCGGATCTTCGACACCGCGTTCCGGGACACCCCGGACTACGAGCCGCTCGGCTTCGACCAGTGGCGGGAGCTGATTCCCTCGTACGGCAAGGTCTGGGACGAGTGGTTCGTCGCCGAGGTCGACGGCGTGCCGGCCGGCGCCCTCCAGTCCTCCGACCAGGCCCTCGATCACGACATGGGCTGGGTACGCACGCTCTCGGTGCTGCCGGCCCAGCGGCGGCGCGGGGTGGGGGCGGCGCTGCTGCGCCGGGCCTTCGCCGTCTACGCCGCCAAGGGCCGGTCCGGTGCCGGGCTCGGGGTCGACCTGGCCAACCCGACCGTCCCGGTCACCCTCTACCGCTCGGTCGGGCTGCGCGAGGCGCGCTGGACCGACATGTACGAGCGGAGCGTCACCGCCACGGGTGTGTGACACGCGACCCGCGCTCCGGGGTCGCCGCCCGCCCGGGGGACCGGCCGGAGGAGACTGGACGCGTGGCAGAGCCTCTAGGCCGACGCGGTGCCGGTGGGGCGGGACCGCAGCTCGGTGACGTAGTCGTCCGGCGCGCCCGCCTTCTCCGCCGCGTTCGCGATCTCCGAGACGTACCACGACGTCGGCAGGCCACCCTCGTAGCCGTCGAAGACGTAGACCCACGCGGTCACGTCCCCGTCCAGCGTCGAGACGCGGACGGTGAGCTTCCGGTACGTCCCGGCGGTCACGCCCTCGATCTCGTCGAGCTGGGCGGTGTCGTACGGGTTGATGTCGTAGAGCGCCACGAAGACCCGGTCGCCCGGGGACTCGACCACGGTGCTGACCGAGCCCTCCCAGCCGATGACGCCCTCACCCGCGAAGGTGAACCGCCACCCCTCCAGCCAGCCGGTGCCCACCATCGGCGAATGCGGGCAGTAGGCGCGCATGCGAGCGGGGTCCAGGTTTGAGCCATAAGCGGCGTACAGACGCACGGCGATGACGATAGCCCGGTGGGCGGGTGGGGGAGAATACGACGGAGCGTGTCGAACGCGATGGGGAGAAGAAAGTCACTGTGAGCATTGACGAGGGGCGAGCGCTGTGAGCCAGATCGTGATCATCGGCGGGGGACCGGCCGGGTACGAGGCGGCGCTGGTCGCCGCCCAGCTGGACGCTGATGTCACCGTGGTCGAGGCGGAGGGGGCCGGCGGCGCCTGCGTGCTCTCCGACTGTGTCCCGTCCAAGACCTTCATCGCCAGCTCCGAGGTGGTCACCGGCTACCGGGACACCGAGGAGTTCGGGGTGCACTCCGACGGGCTGGAGGCGGTCACCGTCGACGCCCCGGCGGTGCACGAGCGGGTGAAGCGGCTCGCCCTGGCCCAGTCCGCCGACATCCACACCAAGCTCGTCAAGTCCGGGGTCGAGTTCGTGGCGGGCACCGCCCGGCTGGGCGAGGACACGCTCGGTCACACCCACCGGGTGATCGTCACCCCGGCCGGCGGCGCGGCGGAGTACGCGATCGACGCGTCGACCGTCCTGATCGCCACCGGGGCCACCCCGCGCCAGCTCCCCACCGCCGTACCGGACGGCGAGCGCATCCTGACCTGGCGCCAGGTGTACGACCTGTCCGAGCTGCCCGAGCACCTGATCGTGGTCGGCTCCGGCGTGACCGGCGCCGAGTTCGCCAGCGCGTACCTGGCGATGGGCGTCCAGGTCACCCTGGTCTCCAGCCGGGACCGGGTCATGCCGCACGAGGACGCCGACGCCGCGATGGCGATCGAGCGGGTGTTCCGCAACCGGGGCATGACCATCCTCAACAACTCCCGGGCCGAGGCGGTCCGCCGGATCGGTGACGGCGTCGAGGTGGTGCTCGCCGACGGCCGGGTGGTGGTCGGCTCGCACGCGCTGATCGCGGTCGGCTCGATCCCCAACACCGCCAACCTGGGCATCGCCGAGTACGGCGTCCAGCTCGCCCGGGGCGGCTACGTCACCGTCGACCGGGTGTCCCGGACCAACGTCCCCGGCATCTACGCGGCCGGCGACTGCACCGGGGTGCTGCCGCTGGCCAGCGTCGCCGCCATGCAGGGCCGGATCGCGATGTGGCACGCGCTCGGCGAGGCGGTCCGGCCGCTGCGACTGCGTACCGTCGCGGCGAACGTCTTCACCGACCCCGAGCTGGCCACCGTCGGCGTCTCGCAGAACGAGGTGGACGCCGGCAAGGTCCCGGCCCGCCAGGTGATGCTGCCGCTCTCCGGCAACGCCCGGGCGAAGATGGCCGACCTGGCCGACGGCTTCGTCAAGCTCTTCTGCCGGCCGGCCAGCGGCCAGGTGATCGGCGGGGTGGTGGTGGCGCCGAAGGCCAGTGAGCTGATCCTGCCGATCACCATGGCGGTGGAGAACAACCTGACCGTCAACGAGCTGGCCCAGACCATCACCATCTACCCGAGCCTGTCGGGCTCGATCGCCGAGGCGGCCCGCCAGCTCATGCTCCACGAGCTGGAGTGATCTGCCGCGCCCGGCCGGCGCCGGGCGCCACATCGGCGAGCTGGCGGTGTGCCGGGGCCCGGGATGCCGTCACCTCGCCGACCTCGCGGCGGCGAACCAGGGTCGCCGCGACCACGGCGAGCAGCCCGACCTCCGCGAGGATGAGCAGTCGCTCGGCCAGGCCGATCAGCATCCGGTCCCCCGGGTACGCCGACCAGACCATGGCCCCGGCCAGCACCAGGCTGGTCAGGGTGAGGACGCGCAGCCAGCCGGTGGCCCGCCCGCCCAGCGAGCCGGCGAGCAGCCAGCCGGCCGCCGGCAGGACGAGGAAGGCCACCACCGAGGCGTACCGGTGCAGGTAGGCGGCGGTGCCCATGGCCGTGCCGGGTTCGTTGGTGGGGACCACGGCGGTGACCAGCAGGCCGGCGGCCCAGACGGCGAGCAGCGCCCGCGCCGGCCGGTGCGCTCCGGCCCGGCGCAGCGCCGACCGGAGTACGAGGCTCGCCGCGGCGAGCACCACCATGGCCGTGTCGATGACGCCGCCCCGGTCGGAGACGGCGAAGTCGCTGACGGTCAGCGACCAGGGGTTCAGGTCGTCGTTCACCTCGAGGTGGCCGACCACGGCGAGCACCGCCGCCAGGGCGATCCCGCCGAGGGCCAGCAGGCCGTTCCTCCGGGTTGCAGGCATGCCTCAGCCTGTCGCCGGAACCACCCGAAACGGATCCGGGACGGCCACCCACTTCGTTCCCCGGGTCGCCCCCTAGAGGCCGATCTTCAGTCGGCCGGGACCTTGACCGGGGTCTCGGTACGGGTGTTGCGGGCGCTGATCGCGGTCATCGCCCAGCCGGCCGCGGCGAACCCGGCCGCCGCCACCGCGCCGATCACCGCGAGCCGCCACGCGGATTGGGTGAGCGCCGTGCCGCCCAGGTGGCCGACCAGCGTGCCGTAGCTGGCCCAGCCGAGTGCGGCGGCGGCCTCGTAGAGCAGGAAGAGGCGGTACGGGTACCGGCTGCGCCCGGCCGAGAAGCAGGCGGCCATCCGGCCGCCGGGCACGAAACGGCAGAGCAGGATCACGAGGGGGCCCGGTTCGCGCAGCCCCCGGGTCACCCGGGCGGCGGCCCGGCGGGCCCGCCCCGGCATGACGTGCCGGGCCTGCCGGCGGTCCGGGGCGCGCCGCCCCAGCAGGTAGCAGGCGAGGTCGCCGGAGAAGACGCCGAGCGCGCCGACCGCGATGGTGAGCGGCAGGCTCAGTCCGCCGTAGACGGTCAGCGCGCCGCTGGTGATCATGATGACCTGGGTCGGGACCACCGGTACGAACGCGTCGGCGGCCAGCAGCGCCAGCAGCACGAGGTACGCCCACGCCGGCGACGCGACGTCAGAGATGAGTTCGGGCACGACCGCCACCTCGCCGGATTCCCCCGATGAACCGTTCCGAGCCTGCCCGGGTGTCCGGCGTCACCGAGGGCAGCCCCGCCCGGCGGTGACCGCCGACACGGCAGAGCCACCGATGGACAACGAACCGGCGCCGCCAAATGTGACGCCACGCCGGCGTGGCGCCGTGAGCCGGGGTGGGCGGCGGATCGCCGATTCGCGGCGTACCGTTGACGGGACGCGACCGCGTGGGCGCCGGGTCCCCCGTTCCTGGCGACCGCGTCGCGGCGGGTCGCCGGCAGGTCCCGAGCCGGCGACCCGCACCATCTCCTCGAAATCCGGATGCGTCCGCCGAGCCGTCGCGCGTACCGTCGCGGCATGCGCAGCGCGGTGGTGACCACGACGCCGGGAATCCCCGGCGCGCCGCACTGACGTATCCGTCGACGAGGCCCCGGGGCGAACCGCTCCGGGGCCTCGCGGCGTTCCGGGCCAGCTCGCCTCCGGGTCGTACCCGATCAAGGAGAGCGACATGATCGACCACCGCAGACTCGGCCGGGAGCTGGAGCTGTTCGTCTCCGACCCGCTCGCGGGCGCCGGGTTGCCCATCTGGTTGCCGGCCGGCGCCGCCGCCCGGCACGCGGTCGAGGAGTACGTGCGGGACCTGGAACGCCGCGCCGGCTACCGGCACGTCTACTCGCCGCCGCTGGGCAAACGGGAGCTGTTCGAGATCTCCGGCCACCTCGGCTACTTCGCCGACGACATGTTCCCACCGATGCGGCTGAGCGCGGACGACGAGTTCGTGCTGCGTCCGGCGCTCTGCCCGCACCACGCCCTGGTCTACCGGGCCCGGGGCCGTTCCTATCGCGAGCTGCCGCTGCGGGTCGCCGAGATCGGCGGGATGTACCGGGCGGAGCGGTCCGGGGTGCTCGGCGGGCTGTCCCGGGTCCGCGCCATCTCGCTGAACGACTCGCACAACTTCTGTGCGCTGGAGCAGGTCGGCGACGAGGTACGGGAGATCCTCCGGCTGATCCGCGAGGCGCACGCGGCGCTCGGCGTGCGGCCGGCCGGGTTCCGGCTGTCGCTGCGCGGGCCGGGGGAGAAGTACGTCGGCGACGACGCCCAGTGGGCGCGGGCCGAGGACCTGCTCCGCGCCGCGCTCGACGGGGTCGACTTCACCGAGGGCCCCGGCGAGGCGGCCTTCTACGGTCCGAAGATCGACATCCAGGTCGTCGACGCGGCCGGTCGGGAGTCGACCATCTCCACCATCCAGCTCGACTTCGACAAGCCGGAGAAGTTCGACCTGTCGTACACCGACGCGGACGGCGGCCGGAAGCGGCCGGTGATGGTGCACCGGAGTCTGGTCGGGAGCATGGAGCGGCTCTTCGCGTACCTGATCGAGGTGCACGCGGGTGCCTTCCCGGCCTGGTACGCCCCGGTGCAGCTGGTGCTCCTGCCGGTCGACGACGGCCAGGCCGACGCCGCCCTGGACCTGGCCCGCCGGGCCGAGGCGGCCGGGCTGCGGG
>NZ_JAPDPH010000260.1 GCF_026013475.1 Micromonospora yasonensis
CGGTCGGGCGCGGCCCGCTGCCGTGGGCGGTCGTGGCGGCCGGCGCGGTGGCGACGGCGGTGGTGCTGCTGATCGTCCGAGGGAGGCACAGGTGAGCAGCAGGATCGGCAAGGCCGCGTACAAGCCCGTCGGGGTGCTGCTCGGGCTGGCCGCCGGTACGGTCGCCGGGGTGATCTTCCGGCAGGTCTGGAAGATCACGGCGGGCGACGGCGACGCGCCCAGCGCCACCGACGAGGACCGCCGCTGGGGCGAGATCCTGGCCGCCGCGGCCTTGCAGGGCGCCATCTTCGCCGTCGTCCGGGCCGCCGTGGACCGCGGCGGCGCGGTCGGCGTACGCCGGCTCACCGGCCACTGGCCCGACTGACTCCCGTAGCTGATCGGCCCCTTCCCGCCAACCCCGGAAAGGGGCCTTTCGCATGGTCCACCCGGTCCGCCCAGTGGACCTCCCGCAACCGTCAGGTCACATGTCGGAGAAATTCGTCGGGTAGGCTGTGCAGAGTTTTTGCGTACGTGGTTTGCTGTCTCACGCTGTTGAGAGACGCGTGGGTTGAGAGAAGTCTCCTTCACCGGGGGCCGCCTCAGGCGCCGCTGCTCGAAAACGGCCAATCGGCCGCACGGCGTGCTCGGCCGCCAGTTTTAGAAGGAGATACACATGGCGCAGGGAACCGTGAAGTGGTTCAACGCTGACAAGGGCTTCGGCTTCATCACCGTCGACGGCGGGGGTGCTGACGTGTTCGTCCACTTCTCGGCCATCCAGTCCAGCGGCTACCGCACGCTGGAGGAGAACCAGCGGGTGGAGTTCGAGATCGCCCAGGGTCAGAAGGGTCCGCAGGCCGAGCAGGTCCGCCCCATCTGAGCCACCGGCCGGCCGCGCCGGCCGGCACGAAGCCCCGTGTCCCGTTTCGGGATGCGGGGCTTTCCTTGTTCGTGGAGCCTGTCGAATTCGGCCGCGCCGCTTTCAGCCGTGCCGGCGGCGGGCCCGCAGGCCGGACCAGAGCGCGACCAGTCCGATCAGGACGACGACCGGCCCGATCACCGCCCAGATCCGCCGGCCGGTCATCAGGCTGCCGTCCACGTAGCCCAGCCCCTGCACGGTCCAGAGTGCGCCCAGCACGACGGCCAGCAGCCCCACGGTGAGCCGGAACCAGCCCCTCATCGTTCCCCCTCCGACGATGCCCGTCCGGCTTCAGCATGCCCGCCGGCGCCGGCCCCCGGCGGCGCCGCGCCGTGGGGCCGGTGGGCCGGGGTCACCATCGGTCGTGGACCTGGGGCCGGATCAGCTCGTCGTACGTCGCGCGGACGGCGGCCAGCTCCACCTCGGTGAGCGGCGGCTGGTCGGCGGCGGCGGTGTTGCGCCGGGCCTGCTCGGCGTCGCGCGCGCCGGGGATGACCACGGTGACACCGGGCTGGTCGAGGATCCAGCGGAGCGCGAACTGGGCCATGGTGCGGCCGGGGCCGGCCAACGGGGCGAGCCGGCGCACGGCGGCCAGGCCGAGGTCGTAGTCGACTCCGGAGAAGGTCTCGCCGACGTCGAAGGATTCGCCGTGCCGGTTGAAGGCGCGGTGGTCGTTCGCCGGGAAGGTGGTGTGCTCGTCGTACCGGCCGGTGAGCAGCCCGCTGGCCAGGGGCACCCGGGCGATGATGCCGACGCCGGCCGAGGCCGCGGCCGGCAGCACCCGTTCGAGGGGCTTGTGCCGGACCGCGTTGAGGATGATCTGCACGCTGGCCACGCCGGGGCGGGCGATGGCGGTGAGGGCCTGGTCGCAGGTCTCCACGCTGACCCCGTAGCCGGCGATCCGCTGCTCGGCGACCAGGGTGTCCAGGCCGTCGAAGACCCGGTCGTCGGCGAAGACGGTGGTCGGCGGGCAGTGCAGCTGCACCAGATCGAGGGTGTCCACGCCGAGGTTGGCCCGGGAGCGGTCGGTCCAGGCCCGGAAGTTGTCCAGGGTGTACGCCTCCGGCGTCTGCGGCACCCGCCGGCCCATCTTGGTGGCGACGGTGAGCCCGTGCCCGGGGTGCGCGCGCAGGAACCGCCCGATCAGCCGCTCGCTGCGGCCGTCGCCGTACACGTCGGCGGTGTCGAGGAAGGTGACCCCGGCGTCGACGGCGGCGGCCAGGACGTCCAGGGCCGCGCTCTCGCTGACCTCACCCCAGTCGGCGCCGAGCTGCCAGGCGCCGAGGCCGACGATGCCGACGTGCCGGCCGAGCCGGTCGAAGCTGCGCTGTTCCACCCGACCGAGCCTAGTGACGCCCTTGCCGACCCGCGCGTCGGGCCGTACGGTCTAGCAAGACGTACGTACGGTTTGGAGGCTGCCATGTGGGATCCGAGCACCTATCTGCGCTACGGCGACGAGCGCTCCCGGCCCTTCCACGATCTCGTCGCCCGGATCCCGGCGCACCGGCCGCGGGCCGTGGTGGACCTCGGCTGCGGGCCCGGCACCCTCACCGCCACCCTCGCCGAGCGCTGGCCGGACGCCCGGGTGAGCGGGCTCGACTCCTCGCCGGAGATGGTCGAGCGGGCGGTCGCCCTGGACGTCCCCGTCGGCTTCGCCGTCGGCGACGTGCGGTCCTGGCACCCGGAGCCGGACGTGGACGTGGTGGTCTGCAACGCGGTGCTCCAGTGGGTGCCCGGCCACCAGGAGCTGCTCACCCGGTGGGCCGCCGAGCTGCCGCCGGGCGCCTGGCTGGCGGTCCAGGTGCCAGGGAACTTCGCCGCCCCGTCGCACCGCCTGCTGCGCGAGGTGGCCGGGCGGGACCGGTGGCGGGACACCCTCGCCCCGCTGCTGCGCGAGGCGCCCGTGGACGACCCGGTCGGCTACGCCGCGCTGCTGGCCGGTGCCGGCTGCGCGGTCGACGCCTGGGAGACTACCTACGTGCACCTGCTCCCGGCCGCCGGCGCGGACCACCCGGTGCTGGCCTGGATGGACGGGACGGCCCTGCGCCCGGTCCGGGCCGCGCTGGACGCCACCGGCTGGGCGGACTTCCGCGCCGAGCTGGCGGTACGCCTCGCCGAGGCGTACCCGGTGCGGCAGGGGCAGGTGTACTTCCCGTTCCGCCGGATCTTCGTGGTGGCCCGTACCGGCGCCCACGCAGAGGAGAAGATGTGACCGACCTGCCCACCTTCATCGCCGGACTGCCCAAGGTGGAGCTGCACGTGCACCACGTCGGCTCCGCCTCGCCCCGGATCGTCGCCGAGTTGGCCGCCCGGCACGAGGGGCGCAGCCCGGTCCCGGCCGACCCGGAGGCGCTCGCCGACTACTTCGCGTTCCGCGACTTCGCCCACTTCGTCGAGGTCTACCTGAGCGTCGTGGACCTGATCCGGGATGCCGACGACGTTTGGCTGCTCACCCACGAGGTGGCCCGGGAGCTGGCCCGGCAGCAGGTCCGGTACGCGGAGCTGACCGTCACGCCGTACTCCCACGTCCGTCGGGGCATCCCCGCGCCGGCGTTCTGCGAGGCGATCGAGGACGCCCGCAAGCGGGCCGAGGCGGACTTCGGCATCGCCCTGCGCTGGTGCTTCGACATCCCGGGCGAGGCCGGCCTGCCGGCGGCCGAGGAGACCCTGCGGATCGCGCTGGAGGAGCGGCCGGACGGGCTGATCGCCTTCGGCCTGGGCGGCCCCGAGATCGGGGTGCCCCGGCCGCAGTTCAAGCCGTACTTCGACCAGGCCCGGGCGGCCGGGCTGCGTTCGGTGCCGCACGCCGGCGAGACCACCGGCCCGGAGACCATCTGGGACGCGCTGCGCGAGCTGGGCGCGGAGCGGATCGGCCACGGCATCGCCGCCGTGCTCGACCCGGAGCTGATGACCTACCTCGCCGAGCGCCGGATCCCGCTGGAGGTCTGCCCCACCTCCAACGTCCGCACCCGCGCGGTGGCCACCATCGAGGAGCACCCGCTGCGGCAGCTCGTCGAGGCGGGGCTGCTGGTCACCATCAACTCCGACGACCCGCCGATGTTCGGCACCACCCTGAACGACGAGTACGCGGTGGCCGCCCGGCTGCTCGACCTCGGTCCGGAGGGTGTGGCCGGGCTGGCCCGCGCCGCGGTCACCGCGGCGTTCCTGGAGCCGGCGGAGCAGGCCCGGATCAGCGGCGAGATCGACGCCTACCTGGCGGCCGCGACACGCTGACCGGACGACGGCGGTGCCGCCCGGCCGCCCGGATAAGAGGAGTGGCGCGCGACGGGAGTGAGGTGTGGGGGGACCGGCTCCCGCCGCGCGCACGGCTCCACCGGCCGGAGGTGTTACGGGGCGTACCGGCCGACGGAACTGATGGGTTCGGTCCTGATTCTGGCAGTCCGGCGCGGCGAGCCGGCGGTCGTTAACCCTTATCTAAGGAAGACTTGCGGCGGCGCACAGTCAGCGCCGGCGCGGCCAGCGGCGCGTGGCGCTCTTCTGCTCCCGCGCCTCCCGGGCCATCCGGCCGACCAGCCCGAACCGGTTGACCTGCCGGGGGATCGCCTCGGGATCGGCCAGCAGCATCACCACGCTGGCCCCGCCCAGCCGGGCCCGGTCGATGCTGACCGACCCGTTGGCCTGCAACGCGACCCGCTTGGCGATGTCCAGTCCCAGGCCGGTGGAGCCCCGGTCGCTGGCGCCCCGGCGCAACGCCCGGTCGGGGTCGGCGATGCCGGGGCCGGCGTCGTCGATCCGGATCGCCACCCAGCCGTCCCGCCGGCTCACCGCCACCTCGAACGCGGTGCCCTGCGGGGTGTAGCGGAAGACGTTGCCGATCACCGCGTCCAGCGCGGCGGCCAACTCGGCCCGGGGCACCGGTGCCGGGATGCGTAGCTGCGCGCCGAGCACCTGGTGCGGCCGGTTCTGGTCGCCGGCCAGGGCCGACCAGAAGACCATCCGGTCCCGGACCACCTCGCTGACGTCGCAGCTGCCCGGGCCGGGCTCCTGGCTGACCGCCTTGCGAGTGGTCTTGATCAGCTGGTCGACCTCGCCCTCCAGGGTGACGATGGCCTGCCGGATCCGTCGGATGCCCCGGCGGCGGTCCAGCTCCGCCGCGCTGAAGGTGCCGATGCTGGTGTCGTCGGACTCCAGCGCCTCGGCGTCGAGCCGCAGCGCGGTCAGCGGAGTGCGCAGCCGGTGGGAGAGGTCGGCGACGAGCTCCCGCTCGTCGGCGCGCAGCGCGACCAGGCGCTCGGCCATCCGGTTGAAGGCGTGGCCGACCTCGGCCAGCTCCCGCGGACCGGCCGGCTCGACCCGTACGCCCGGGTCGCCGTCGCCGACCGCGAGCGCCGCCTTGACCAGTTCCCCGGTGGCGTCCACCGTCCGCGCGCCGACCCGGTCGACCACGATCACCCCGGCCCCGACCAGCGCCACCGCCACCGCGACCAGCAGCAGCCACCGGCCGTCGGCGCCGTCGTCGAGCACCCGGTCGGGGACGAAGACCTCCACCACGGCCACCTTGTCGCCCAGCACCACCGGGTCCAGCCGGAGCACCCCGCCGGGCACGTCGGTGACCAGGGAGCGCCGCTCCGCCTCGGCCCGGGCCAGCGCCGCCGCGTCGGCCCGGCCACGGGACTCGTCGCCGCCGAGGCCGTGCACGACCGGTTGCCGCGCCGGGTCGTCCCCGCTGGCCGCCACCGCCCGCCGGACGACCGCCGGATCGGTGCTGACCGCGAGGGCCCCGGTGATCAGGGCGGCGCGCCGGGCGGCGTCGGCCAGCGCCTCGTCGCGCGCCCGGTCGCGCAGGGTCATCCCGAGCGGGATGAGGAAGGTGAGTGCGACGAGACTGCACACGCCGGCCGTGAGCCAGGCCAGCGCGGGCCTCAGTCGGGTGCCACCAGCCGGAAGCCGACCCCCCGCACGGTGCGCAGGTAGCGCGGCTTCGCCGCGGACTCGCCCATTTTGCGACGCAGCCAGTACAGGTGAACGTCGATGGTCTGGTCCTCGCCGACCGAGGGCTGCCGCCATACCTCCTCCAAGAGTTCCCGCCGGGACACTACCCGGCCGGGACGTGCGGCGAGATACGCCAGCAGGTCGAATTCCTTGCGGGTCAGGGCGAGGGGCTCCCCGTCCAGCACCGCGGTGCGCTCGCCGACGTCCACCCGCAGGCCGCCCACGGTGTGCACGGCCGGCTGCACGGTCCGGCTGGCCCGGCCGGCGCGGCGCAGCACCGTGGTGATCCGGGCGTCCAGGTGCGCGCCGGTGAACGGCTTGACCATGTAGTCGTCGGCGCCCGCCCGGAGCAGCCGGACCACGGACTGCTCGTCGTCGCGCGCGGTGGCGATGATGATCGGTACGTCGGTGATGCCGCGCAGCATGCGCAGCGCGTCGGAGCCGTCCAGGTCGGGTAGGCCGAGATCGAGCACGACCAGGTCGGGGGTCTCGGCGGCCACCCGGCGCAGCGCGTCCAGCGCCGTGCCGACGGCGTGCACCGCGTGCCCCCGGTCGGACAGCGCCCGCAGCATCGCGCCGCGTACGACGTGATCGTCTTCGACCAGGAGGACGGTTGCCACGTCAGCACCGTACTCGCCGGGGCAAGTTGATCGCGTTGCGGCGGTCCGGGGAACCGGGCAAGCTGGGACGATAATGACGTTCACCCTCTTCCCCGACACCCGCCTCGCGCTCGCCCGGGACTCGCTCGTCGGCCTCTCGGTCGGGGACGCCATCGGCGGCCGGTTCTTCGTTCCCGGCGGCGAGGTGGTGCGCTGGCGGGACGCGCTCCCTGCCGGTCCGTGGGAGTGGAGCGACGACACCGAGATGGCGTGCTCCGTGGTGGCCGTGCTGGCCGGACACGGGGAGATCGACCGGGACGCGCTGGCCGTCGCCTTCGCCGACCGCTACGATCCGGCCCGCCGGTACGGGGCCGGCGCGGTGACCCTGCTCGAGCTGATCCGGGACGGCACGCCGTGGCCGGTGGCCGCCGCCGCGGCGTTCGACGGGCAGGGCTCCTGCGGCAACGGCGCCGCCATGCGGGTCGCCCCGCTCGGCGCCTGGTACGCCGACTCGACCCGACGCGCCGCCGACCAGGCCCGGGCGGCCGCCGAGGTGACCCACGCGCACCCGGAGGGCATCGCCGGAGCGGTCGCGGTGGCGGTGGCCGCCGCCCTGGCCGCCCGGGCCCGGCTCGACGGGGACCGGCCCGAGCCGGCCCGGCTGCTCGGCGCGGTCACCAACGCCCTCGACCCGGCCGGCGCGGTGCACCGGGGCGTACGCCGGGCCGCCGCGCTGCTCGGGCACTCCGCCGAGCAGGCCGTCGCCGCGCTCGGCAACGGGTCCCGGGTGACCGCGCAGGACACCGTCCCGTTCACTCTCTGGGCCGCCGCCACCCACCTCGACGACTACCCGGCCGCGATCCGGGTCTGCGTGGAGGCCGGCGGGGACGTGGACACCACCGCGGCGATCGCTGGCGGGGTGGTCGCCGCGTACACCGGCGTCGGCACGCCGGGCGGGGTGCCGGACGGCTGGCTCGCGGCCCGCGAGCCGCTCCCCGGCTGGCTCCCCACCCACACCTGACCTCCCAGCCGGCCCGGGGGCGAAATTCGCCGGGCCACCCCTCGGGACGACACGGCGTCGCCGACGGTGCGGAACGGGCGACCGATAGCATCGCAGGGGCCGGGTAGCCGGCACATCCGATACCCATCGACGACAGGAGTCACCGTGTCCGCACCCCGTACCCCCGTCGTGGCCGACCCCGTCGTCGTCGCCGCCGGGACCACGGCGGCCGACGCGGTGGCCGCGGCCGGGCTGCCCACCAGCGGCCCGAAGGCCGTCGTGGTGGTCCGTGACCCGCTCGGCCAGCTGCGCGACCTGGACTGGAAGCCGGCCGAGGAGACCAGCGTGGAGCCGGTCTCCCTGGACTCCCCGGACGGGCTCAACGTGCTGCGCCACTCGACCGCGCACGTGCTCGCCCAGGCCGTGCAGGACGTCTTCCCGGAGGCCAAGCTCGGCATCGGCCCGCCCATCCAGAACGGCTTCTACTACGACTTCCAGGTCGACAAGCCGTTCCAGCCGGACGACCTGGCGAAGCTCGAGAAGCGGATGCAGGAGATCATCAAGTCCGGCCAGCGGTTCCGCCGGCGTCGCTTCACCAGCCTGGACGAGGCGCGGACCGAGCTGGCCGCCGAGCCGTTCAAGCTGGAGCTGATCGATGTCAAGGGGGAGGGGCTGGACTCCTCCGAGGTGATGGAGGTGGGCGGCGGCGAGCTGACCATCTACGACAACCTCGCCGCGAACGAGGACAAGGTCTGCTGGTCGGACCTGTGCCGCGGCCCGCACCTGCCGAACACCCGGCTGATCGGCGCCTTCAAGCTGATGCGGTCGGCCGCCGCGTACTGGCGGGGCTCGGAGAAGAATCCGCAGCTCCAGCGGGTGTACGGCACCGCGTGGCCGACCCGGGACGAGCTCAAGGCGTACCTGAGGCTGCTGGAGGAGGCGGCCCGGCGCGACCACCGCAAGCTCGGCGCGGACCTCGACCTGTTCAGCTTCCCGGACGAGATCGGCTCCGGCCTGGCGGTCTTCCACCCCAAGGGCGGCGTGCTCAAGCGGGTGATGGAGGACTACGTCCGCACCCGGCACATCGAGGAGGGCTTCCAGTACGTCGGGACCCCGCACATCTCCAAGGAAGGCATCTTCCACAGCTCGGGACACCTGCCCTACTACAAGGACACGATGTTCCCGCCGATGGAGATGGAGGGCAGCGACTACTACCTCAAGGCGATGAACTGCCCGATGCACAACCTGATCTACCGGTCGCGCGGGCGGTCCTACCGTGAGCTGCCGATGCGGCTGTTCGAGTTCGGGTCGGTGTACCGGTACGAGAAGTCGGGCGTCATCCACGGCCTGACCCGGGTGCGCGGCTTCACCCAGGACGACTCGCACTCCTACTGCACCAAGGAGCAGGCGCCGGCTGAGATCAAGCACCTGCTCGGCTTCGTGCTCGGCCTGCTGAAGGACTTCGGCATCGACGACTTCTACCTGGAGCTGTCGACCCGCGACGACGCCAAGCCGGACAAGTTCGTCGGCACGGACGAGGACTGGGCGACCGCCACCGCCGTGCTGGAGCAGTGCGCGTTGGAGACCGGGCTGGACCTGGTGCCCGACCCGGGCGGCGCGGCCTTCTACGGCCCGAAGATCTCGG
>NZ_JAPDPH010000261.1 GCF_026013475.1 Micromonospora yasonensis
CTGGCAGGCCCGCTACGACGCCGCCCGCAAGCGGGACGCGGACTTCACCACGCTCTCCGGGATGACCGTCGACCCGGTCTACGGCCCGCCGGAGGGCGTGGCCTACCCGGGCTTCGACCGGATCGGCTGGCCGGGCGAGTTCCCGTACACCCGGGGGCTCTACCCGACCGGCTACCGCGGGCGGACCTGGACCATCCGTCAGTTCGCCGGGTTCGGCAACGCGCAGCAGACCAACGAGCGGTACAAGATGATCCTCGGGGCCGGCGGCGGCGGGCTCTCCGTCGCCTTCGACATGCCGACCCTGATGGGCCGCGACTCCGACGATCCGCAGTCGCTCGGCGAGGTCGGCCACTGCGGCGTGGCCATCGACTCGGCCGCCGACATGGAGGTGCTGTTCGGCGGCATCGACCTGGCCGGCGTGACCACCTCGATGACCATTTCCGGCCCGGCCGTGCCGGTCTTCTGCATGTACCTGGTCGCCGCCGAACGGCAGGGGGCCGACCTGTCCACCCTGGACGGCACGCTCCAGACGGACATCTTCAAGGAGTACATCGCGCAGAAGGAGTGGCTCTTCGACCCGGAGCCGCACCTGCGCCTGATCGGCGACCTGATGGAGTACTGCGCCCGGGAGATCCCGAGGTACAAGCCGCTCTCGGTCTCCGGCTACCACATCCGCGAGGCCGGCGCCACGGCCGCGCAGGAGCTGGCGTACACCCTCGCCGACGGGTTCGGTTACGTCGAGCTGGGGCTGTCCCGTGGCCTGGACGTCAACGTGTTCGCCCCGGGCCTCAGCTTCTTCTTCGACTCGCACGTGGATTTCTTCGAGGAGATCGCCAAGTTCCGGGCCGCCCGCCGGATCTGGGCCCGCTGGCTGCGCGACGTGTACGGCGCCACCAGCGAGAAGGCACTCTGGCTGAGGTTCCACACCCAGACCGCCGGGGTGTCGCTGACCGCCCAGCAGCCGGTCAACAACGTGGTGCGGACCGCCGTGGAGGCCCTCGCGGCGGTGCTCGGCGGCACCAACTCGCTGCACACCAACGCCCTCGACGAGACCCTCGCGCTGCCCACCGACGAGTCGGCCGAGATCGCCCTGCGTACCCAGCAGGTGCTGATGGAGGAGACCGGGGTGACCAACGTGGCCGACCCGCTCGGCGGCTCCTGGTACGTCGAGGCGCTGACCGACCGGATCGAGGCCGAGGCGGAGGAGATCTTCGCCCGGATCAGGCAGCTCGGCGGCGACGGCCCGCACAAGATCGGCCCGATGACCTCGGGCATCCTGCGCGGCATCGAGGACGGCTGGTTCACCGGCCACATCGCCGAGTCGGCCTTCGCCTACCAGCAGGCGTTGGAGAAGGGCGACAAGCGGATCGTCGGGGTCAACTGCCACACCGGCACGGTCGCCAAGGACCTGGAGATCCTGCGTATCTCGCACGAGGTCGAGCTGGAGCAGCGCCGGGTGCTGGCCGAGCGCAAGACCGGCCGCGACGACGCCACGGTCAAGGCGGCCGTGCAGCGCATGGTCGAGGTCAGCCGGACCGGGGAGAACATGATCCCGGCGATGCTGGACGCGGTCCGCGCCGAGGCCACTCTGGGCGAGATCTGCGACGCGCTGCGCGCCGAGTGGGGCGTCTACCGGGAGCCCGCCCGCTTCTGATTCGTCGGGCCGGTGCCGGGTCTCCCGGCACCGGCACCGACCAGGCGTGAGAGTTGCAACTGTCGCCGTCGCGGTTGATCTGAGTTCGGCGGGACACGTGCGAGACTAGATAACCATGAGCGACCCACGGATCACCTCGTCGATCTTCACCCGCGGCGCGGTCGACCTCAGCGCGCTGCGCGGCACCCCCGAACCCTCCCGTCCCGCCACCCCGGCCCAGGCCGGCCCGCCCGCCGGTGTTCCCGGCGGCCCTGCGGCAGGCGGCGGCGTGGCCGTGATCGACGTGACCGAGGCGACCTTCCAGTCCGAGGTGCTGGAGCGGTCGCTGACCACCCCGGTGGTGGTGGACTTCTGGGCCGAGTGGTGCGAGCCCTGCAAGCAGCTGTCGCCGGTGCTGGAGCGGCTGGCCGCCGAGGGTGATGGCGCCTGGGTGCTCGCCCGGATCGACGTGGACGCCAACCCGCGGCTCGCCCAGATGTTCCGGGTCCAGGGCATCCCGATGGTCTACGCGGTGGTCGGCGGGCAGCCGATCGACGCCTTCTCCGGGGTCGTGCCCGAGGCCCAGCTCCGGCAGTGGATCCAGGCCGTCCTGAAGGCCGGCGGCGTGACTGTCGCCGAACCCGAGGACCCGCGGCTCACCGAGGCCGACGACGCGTTGATGTCCGGCGACCTCGACGCCGCCGAGACGGCGTACCGGAAGATCCTGGCCGAGAGCCCGACGGACGCCGCGGCCGAGGCCGGCCTGGCCCAGGTGGGGGTCGCCCGCCGGGTCGCCGGCGCCGACCCGCGGGCCGCGCTCGCCGCCGCCGAGCAGGCCCCCGACGACGTCGAGGCCCAGTTCCTCGCCGCCGACATCGAGGTGCTCAGCGGCCTGGCCGAGCAGGCGTACGCCCGGCTCGTCGGCCTGGTCCGGCGGACCGCCGGGGACGACCGGGAGAAGGCCCGCCAGCACCTCGTCTCGCTGTTCACCATCGCCGGCCCGGACGACCCCGCCGTGGCGTCCGCCCGCCGGGCCCTGGCCAGCGCGTTGTTCTAGTTCGTAGCACGCCAGCGCGGGCCGGCGTACCGGCCGGCCCGCCCGACCACCGAGGACGGGAGCTCATGATGCGCCGGATCGCCGTCCTCGACGCGCCGACCAACCTCGGCCTGCGCCCGCCCACGTCCACCTCGGTGCCCGGCTGTGCCAAGGCACCCGGCGCGCTGCGCGACCACGGGCTGCTCGCCCGGCTGCGGGCCCGCGACGCCGGCTGCCTCACCCCGCCCCGGTACGACCCCGGCGACTGGCGCCCCGGTGACGGCGTCTGCCACGCCCGGGAGATCTCGGCGTACTCGGTGGCGCTGGCCGACCGGATCGGGGCGATCATCGACCGGAGCGAGTTCCCGCTGGTGCTCGGCGGCGACTGCTCGGTGCTGCTCGGCTCGGCGCTGGCCATGCACCGGCTCGGCGAGGCCGTCGGCGGCCGGATCGGCCTGGTCTTCGTCGACGGGCACTCCGACTTCCGGCACCCCGGCAACGCCTCGTACGTGGGCGCGGCGGCGGGGGAGGATCTCGCCCTGGTCACCGGCCGGGGGCAGGCCGACCTGGCCGCCATTGAGGGCCGACGCCCCTACTTCCGCGACATCGACGTGGTGGTGCTCGGCATCCGGGCGCAGGACGAGTACCGCCTCGACCTGCAGGCCGCCGGCATCACCACCCGGCCGGTCCCGGCGCTGCGTGCCGAAGGGGCGGCACGGACCGCCCAGTGGGCGCACGAGCAGTTGGCGGACTGCGCCGGCTACTGGGTGCACATCGACGTGGACGTGCTCGACCCGGCGGTGCTGCCCGCCGTGGACGCGCCCGACCCGGGCGGGATCGCCTTCGCCGAGCTGGAGATCCTGCTCGCCGGCCTGGTCGACACCCCGCACTGCCTGGGCGTCGAGCTGACCGTCTTCGACCCCGACTACGACCCCGACGGCTCGTACGCGGCCGAGATCGTCAACACCGTGGTGGCCGGGCTCGCCCCGGTCTCCGCGCCGAGCGCGGTGCCGCCGCGGCTGCTGCCGCCCGGCCCGGTCGCGCCGGCACCCCGGGCCGGCAACGGGCGCCCCACGGAGCGGCCCGTCCGGCCCGCGCCGGCCGCCGTGCCGGCCCCGGCGGTCGCCGTGGAGCCCATCGGGCCCGACCCGACTCCGTCCGAGCCGGTGGACGGCCGCGCCGCCGGGCACGGCGACCGGCCGTCCACCGAAGGCCGGGATCCGATCGGCCCGACCGGGCCGGGCCTGCTGCGCCGGGTGTCGGGAGGGGAACCCGCCGAGGGTGCGGAGCCGGTCGGGCCGTCGGCGTCGGCCGGGCCGGGCCTGCTGCGCCGCGTGCCGGTCGCCGAGGGCGAGCCGTCGACGCCGGTTGGCGAGGCCGGGCCGACCAGGCCTGGTGCGGACATCGCCTGACGACGCCGGCTCACCGAACTTGATCCACCCGACCTGAGGGCGATCCGTGGTTCCGGCGCCCGGCATCGGGCGACCTGCCGCACAGCGGCGCGTGCGGGACGGCCTCAGCGGAGGGCGCGGAGGAAACGTTCGCTGATCGGGACCGCGCTGGCGGTGCTCGAGCCGCCCTGCTCGACGAAGACCGCGAACGCGACATCGCCCTGCCAGCCGACGAACCAGGCGTGCGTGTGCGCCGGGTTGTTGTCGTACTCGGCGGTGCCGGTCTTGCCGTACACCGGCTCCCCGGGGACGTCCTTCAGGGCACTGGCGGTGCCGCCGGTGACCACCGCCCGCATCATCGTCTTCAACGCCGCCACGGACTCGGCCTTCAGCGCCGGGCCGGCCGGGGCGGGCTTCGCCGGCGCGGGATCGAGCAGCAGCTTCGGCTGCTCCCAGCGGCCGCGGGAAACGGCGGCGGCGGCGCCGGCCATGGCGAGCGGGCTGACCACGGTGGTGCCCTGGCCGATCGCGGCGGCGGCCTGCTCGGTGGCCGAGCCGTTGGCGGAGACCTTGCCGGTGAAGACGTCCACCCCGAGGTCCCACTCGCTCTCCAGGCCGAGGCTGCGCCCGGCCTGCGCCAGCCCGTCCGGGCCGAGCTTCGGCGCGAGGGAGGCGAAGGCGGTGTTGCAGGACTTCGCGAAGTCGGTGGCGAACGGGACCGACCCGAGCGCGAAGTTGTCGGAGTTCTTGAACGAGCGGCCGTCCACCACGAACGTCTTCGGGCAGGCCACCGTCGCCTGCGGGGTCACCGCGCCCCGGTCGAGCAGGCCGAGCGCGCTGACCATCTTGAACGTCGAGCCGGGCGGCACCTGGGCGCCGAAGGCGAGGTTCTCGCCGGCCGGGCCGGGGCCGTTCGCGGCGGCCAGCACCGCACCGTCGCTGATCCGTACGGCCACCAGGGCGGAGCGTCGGCGCTCGCCGCGCAGCGCCGCGTCGGCGGCGTTCTGGGTGGCCACGTCGAGGGTGGTCTTCAGCGGCTGGCCGGGCTTCGGCTCGGCACGGAACACCTCCAGCGGGTCGGGAGCGGTGCTGCCGTCGGGTGCGGGGTGCTCGGGGACCACGGTCAGCCCGGGGGTGCCGCGCAGCCGGTCGTCGTACCGGCCCTGGAGGCCGCCGTGGCCGACCAGGTCGCCCCGGACGTACTTGTCGGGGTGGGCCTGGAGGTCGTCGGCCTGGGCCGGGTCGACCGAGCCGAGCAGCGCCCGGGCGAACTCCCGGGTCGGGGCCAGGTCGAGCTTGTCGGTGGGGAAGCTGGTGCCGGGCAGATCGTAGATCCGCGACTTGATCTGCCGGTACGCCTCGTCCCGCAGGGTCACCACCTCGACGAACGCACCCGGATCGGCCTCGGCCATGCGCTTGGGCAGGTCGGACAGGTCGACCGGCGGCACGAGCGCGGGCCGGATCGCCTTGAACGCGGCGTCCAACTCCTTCACCAGCGCCTGCACGTCGGTCACCTTCCGGGGCTCCACGCCCACCCGGACCACCGGGCGGGGCGCGACGATCGGGGCGCCCGCGCCGTCGAGGATGCCGGCCCGGGTCGCGCTGTCGCGGCGCAGCGCGAGTCGGTCGCCCTTCTCCAGCTTCTCCTGGACCACGGCCGGCTCCCAGATCACCTGCCACCGGTCGTCGCCGCCGCGCTTGAGGCGTACCGGGCTCTCGTAGGACCACCGGGTCCGGCCCGGCAGCGTCCAGGTGACCTGGACCCGCGCGGTGGCCAGGTCGGCGGTGATCTTGGCGTCGCCGGCCCGCGTCAGCTCCGGCGGGGTGTCGGCCAGGTCGCCGGAGAGTGACTTGATCTCTTTCGTCACCTCGGTGGCCGGGATCTTGGCGCCCATCGGGTCGACGAAGCCGACCGACTGGAGATCTCCCGAGCGCCAGCCCTTCAGGAACGCGTCAACGCTGGCCTCCGGGCCGTCCTCGCTCGAGCAGCCGACCAGCGCACCCGCGGCGAGCGCGGCAGCGGCCAGCGCCGCGAGGATCGGCCGGCGAGGGGAGAGATGGCGGCGGACGGGGTACGACACGGGCATGAAGGATTCCCTCCGGTTCGAAACTGCCCTGCACGCTAGTACGGCGGACCGTTCCCCACCGCCCCGTCAAGGCCCTTGACCGGGCAAAGAGCGGCCTGTGGCAGGGTGATGAACATCGCCAGTCCGGGTACTCCGCGACCGGCCGACCACGTACCCGCAACGGGTGAAAGGACAGAGTCCCGATCCGGACGTCCAGCCGGTGGTCCGCCGACGAACGCGCAGAGCGGCAGGGCCTAGGCTGGGCGGGAGAGTGACCCACAACGCGGTGGGTCGAGGGGAGTGGCACCGATGGACCGGCGTCCGGCGATCAAACCGGGACCCGACCTCCGGCAGGCTGACACCAGCCGGGACGATGACAGCTTCGATTCGGCGACCGACGGGGACGGTTTCAGCCGTCTCGACACAGGAACAACCGGGATGACCGGTTCCAGCATCGATACCCTGTACGACCTGGGCCTGCCGACGCAGGCGTTGGGTGACGACGCGGAGGACGCCGAGCTCGACGAGCCGGTGCCCAACGCCGAGCGCCTGGTCGCCCAGGCGGTCGCGCTGGCCGGTGATGACCACGGCGCGGCGACGCTGGTCAGTCGTTTCTGGCGGTTCGCGCCCGACGAGGAGCTGATCGGCTTCACCGCCGAGGAGATGCTCGAGGCCGCCCGGGCCCACCGGGACCTGGCCCAGCAGCGCGTACCGGGCGAGCTGAAGCTACGCATCCACGAGCCGGACGTCGACCAGCACCACACGGTGATCGAGATCGTCACCGACGACATGCCGTTCCTGGTCGACTCGGTGACCGCCCTGCTCAACACGCACCACCTCGACGTGCACCTGCTGGTCCACCCGCTGGTGGTGGTCCGCCGGGAGCCGCTGGGCCGGCTCACCGAGGTCTCCGCCGACGTGGAGCCGGACGACGCCATCGCCGGTGACCTGGTCGAGAGCTGGATGCGGATCGAGATCGACCCGGTGCGTGACCCGGCCGAGCGGGAGAAGCTGCGCCGGGAGCTGCAGCGGGTGCTGACCGACGTCCGGGAGGCCGTGGAGGACTGGCCGAAGATGCGGCAGCGGGCCCTCGCGCTCGCCGACGAGTTGGCGTCCGCGCGCACCTCGGACAACCGGCCGCCGGTGCCGGAGAAGGACATCACCGACTCGGTGGAGCTGCTGCGCTGGCTGGCGCACGACCACTTCACCTTCCTCGGCTACCGCGAGTACCGGCTGGTCGACACCGACGCCGACGGCGCGGACGGCGGCCGGGCCCTCGAGGCCGTCCTCGGCACCGGCCTGGGCATCCTGCGGTCCGACTCGCCCGAGGCCCGGGCGCTCTCGTCGATGACGCCCGAGGCGCACGAGAAGGTGCTGGAGAAGCGCCTGCTGATCATCACGAAGGCGAACTCGCGGGCCACCGTGCACCGCTCGGCCTACCTCGACTACATCGGCTTCAAGATCTTCAACGACGCCGGCGAGGTCGTCGGGGAGCGGCGCTTCCTGGGCCTGTTCTCCACCGCCGCGTACCGGACCAGCGTGCAGGAGCTGCCGGTGGTCCGGCGCAAGGTCGCCGAGGTGCTGGACCGCTCGGGCCTGAGCCTGCGCAGCCACTCCGGGAAGGACCTGCTCCAGATCCTGGAGACGTACCCGCGCGACGAGCTGTTCCAGATCAAGACCGACGACCTCTACCACGCGGTGATCGGCGTGCTGCGGATGGCCGGTCGCCGCCAGCTGCGGGTCTTCCTGCGGCGGGACGGGTACGGGCGGTTCATCTCCTGCCTGATCTACCTGCCCCGGGACCGGTTCACCACCCACAACCGGCTGCGCATGCAGGACATCCTGCTGCGCGAGCTGAACGGCGTCGGGGTCGACTACACCACCCGGGTCACCGAGTCGATGCTCGCCCGGGTGCACTTCATCGTCCGGACCGACCCGAGCAGTCCGCCCGGCGAGATCGACGCCGACCTGCTGGCCGAGGAGCTCGCCGACGCCACCCGGCTGTGGGACGACGACTACCGGCTGGTGCTGGAGCGCAAGCTCGGTGACGAGCAGGCCAAGCACCTGTTCAGCCGGTACGCCGACGCGTTCCCGGAGGGCTACAAGGACGGGCACACGCCGTACGAGGCGATGAAGGACCTGGCCAAGCTGGAGCTGCTGGAGGAGCCCGGCCAGCTCGAGATGCACCTGTTCCGCAAGCAGCTCGCGCCGCGCACGAACGGCGCCGGCCGGCCGGTCGAGACCGACGAGACCATGGACGTCCGGTTCAAGGTCTACCGGTACGGCGAGCCGATGATGCTCTCCGCGGTGCTGCCGGTGCTGCACTCGCTCGGCGTCAGGGTGGTCGACGAGCACCCGTACGAGGTGGAGCGGGTCGACGGCCGGATCTGGCTGTACGACTTCGGCCTGCAACTGCCCGAGGCGCACCAGGAGTTGGCCGAGGTGCGGCCGCACGTGGAGAACGCCTTCGCCGCCGCCTGGCGGGGCGAGGCCGAGGTGGACGGCTTCAACGAGCTGGTGCTCCGGGCCGGGCTCACCTGGCGGCAGGTGGTGGTGCTCCGGGCGTACGCGAAGTACCTGCGGCAGGCGGGCACCGTCTTCTCCCAGGAGTACATGGAGCAGACGTTCATCGCGTACCCGACGATCGCCTCCCTGCTGGTGGAGCTCTTCGAGACCCGGTTCGCGCCGGGCGCGACGAGCATGGACGAGCGGCGGCAGCGCAGCGGTGAGCTGGTCAACGCGATCGGCGAGGCGCTGGACGGCGTGGCCAGCCTCGACCAGGACCGGATCCTGCGGTCGTACCTGACGTTGATCCAGGCCACCCTGCGGACCAGCTTCTACCAGAAGCCCGTCGGCGGTCGGCCCAAGTCCTTCGTCGCGTTCAAGCTGGACCCGCAGGCCGTGCCGGAGC
>NZ_JAPDPH010000262.1 GCF_026013475.1 Micromonospora yasonensis
AGCGCCTTGGTGTAGGGGTGCTGAGGCGCCGTGAAGATCTGCTCGACAGTGCCCTGCTCGACGACGCGGCCCTGGCTCATGACGACGATCTCGTCCGCCATCATCTCGACCACGGACAGGTCGTGCGAGATGAAGACGTAGGTGAGCCCGAGGTCGCGCTGCAGTTGCTTCATGAGGTCGAGTACCTGGGCCTGCACCGACACGTCGAGTGCCGACACGGGCTCGTCGCAGACGACGAGGCTCGGGTTGAGGATGAGGGCCCGCGCGATGCCGATCCGCTGGCGCTGGCCCCCGGAGAACTCGTGCGGGAAGCGGTCGATGTGTTCCTCCCCCAGGCCGACCGTCTCGAGGACCTCGACGATGCGGGCGCGGATCGCCGCGTCGTCGAGGTCCGTGTGCAACCGCAGCGGCTCGGCGAGGGCCCGGTGGATGGTCCAGCGCGGGTCGAGCGAGGCGTACGTGTCCTGGAAGACGATCTGCATCTGGGCGCGGAGGCGGCGCAACTCGTCATCACTCACGGCGAGGAGGTCGGCCCCGTTGAAGGTCACCGTTCCCGACGTCGGCTCGTGCAGGCGCAGCAGGGCCCGGCCGGTCGTCGACTTGCCCGAACCGGACTCGCCCACAATGGCGAGCGTGCGGCCACGGCGGACTCGGAAGGACACGCCGTCGACCGCCGTGATGGTGTCGGCCGGACGTCCCAGCCGGCGGCGTCGCCCGGTGAAGACCTTCGTCAGGTCGGTGACCTCGAGCAGCACCGGAGCGTCGTCGTCTGATGCCTCCGTGGGAGCGCCCGGGCGCGCCTCGACGCGAACCGACCCGGAGCCGTCGCCCGCCGGGCTTGCCTCGGCGAGCGCCTCGACCGCCTCGATGACGTACTCGTTGGCGGAGGGGACGAAGCTGAGCAGCCGCTTCGTGTAGTCGGCCCGCGGCGCGGCGAAGAGCTGCTCCGTCGGCGCCGTCTCCTGCAGTTCACCGCCGTACATCACGGCGACCCGCTGGCAGGTCTGGGCGACGACACCGAGGTCGTGCGTGATGAGCAGGACCGCTGTCCCGTGCTGCTCCTGCAGGTCCATGATGAGGTCGAGGATCTGCAGCTGGGTCGTCACGTCGAGGGCCGTCGTGGGCTCGTCGGCGATGAGCAGCTTGGGCTCGCACGCCATGGCCATGGCGATCATGACGCGCTGGCGCATCCCGCCGGACAGCTGGTGCGGGTAGCCCGCGAGGACGCGCGAGGTGTTACGGATCCCCACCATGTCGAGCAGTTGGCCGGCTCGGTCCGCCGCTTGCCGCCGGCCCAACCGCAGATGTTGGCGCAGCGGCTCGGTGAGTTGGTCGCGGATCGAGAAGACCGGGTTGAGCGCGGTCATCGGCTCCTGGAAGATCGTGGCGATGTCCCTGCCGCGGATCTCGCGCATCTGCCGGTCCGATAGCGCGGCGAGGTCGCGCCCGTCGAAGCGGATGTGCCCGCCGGTGATGTGCGCCTGCCGCGCCGGCAGCAGTCCCGTGATCGACATGGCGGTGACGCTCTTGCCCGAGCCCGACTCGCCGACCAGCCCGACCATCTCGCCGCGGGCGATGGTCAGGTCGAGGTCCCGGACCGGATGGATCGGGCCGCGGGACGTGTCGATGCGGATCGAGAGGTTCTCGATCGACAGCAGGGTATCAGCCATGTCCGTGCTCCTTCTTCCCTATGCCGCTGGGCTTGGTCGCGCCCGCTCAGGCGTGCGCGGGGACCTGTCCACCCGTCTGCAGGTGGGTGGCCGGGCCGTAGAGGCTCTCGAGGAGCGCCGCCTGGGCCTCGTCGTGGAAGGACACCGCACCCGCGGTGAAGCCCTTGGCGACCTCGACGGCGAAGCGTGCGGCCAGTGCGATGTCCACCTCGTGACTCGCGCCGGTCGCGCAGCCGGCCACGGGCGTCACCGTCGTGATGGCGACACCGACGACGGGCGCGGCCGTCGCGACGGCCGGCTGGAGGATGGAGTTGAGGTGGTAGAGGCCGTTGCCGTACGGCGTGATGTCCTGCGTCGACAGCGGGAACACGACGGCGGGCTCGCCCGACACGGTCTCGAGGACGCTGATGAGGTCGGCGCTCGCCGGGAGGATGTAGCCGGCCCGGACCGTCGGGGAGATGGCGATACCGCGGTGGTTGATGAGGCGGTTGCCCTTGGTGGTGTCGATGGACAGGACGGCGTCCATCTCCGACGTGACCTCGTGCTCGTTCATCGCGGTGATGTCGACGGGCGAGTCCATGAAGGGCACGGGGTCGTGTGGCCGGGTCGGCGCGTCGGGGCAGATGTGCGTGGAGATGACGACGTCGCCGGGCAGGACATCGCCGCGGGCGTGCATTGCGAGGAGCTTGGCGGCCGAGGCGACGGCGGCAGTAGCCCCGTCACCGTCGGACACGTAGCCGATGAGCTCCGGCCGGGCGCCGATGCCGCCGAGGCGCCCGACGACACCGAGCGTCGGGGCGTCGCCGCCGGCGGTCTTGCCGCGGCTGCCCGGGACGGTGACGCGGATGAAGTCGGTCGAACCCCGTTCGCCCGCCACCGTCTCGACGGTGATCGAGCAGGCGTCGTCGCCAAGGGTACGCAGATGCGCGGCGACGAGGTCACCCGATGCGTCGGGACGGTCGAGGAGGTCGAGGGCCTTGAGGACGTGGGACAGCACGATCATTCGCTTTCGACAGCGGTCTCGGCTACGCCGAGGTACCGGAGGGTGGTCAGGGCATACGTCTTCGCGGCGAGGACGACGTCGGCGACTGGTGCCTTCTCGTCGAAGCCGTGGATGGTGGCCAGCTCGGCCGGCCCGTACTGGAGCACGGGGATGCCGTGGCTGCGGAAGGTGCGGGCGTCGGAGGACGCCCACTGGAGCACGCCCTCGGCGGTGGGGTCTCCGGTCAGTTCGCGCAGGGCAGTGACGAGCTCGGTGACGATGGGGTCGCCGGGCAGCGTCCAGTTCGGTTCGCTGCAGAAGCCGATCGGCTCGATCGTCGCCTCGACGCCCGCCTCGGCGAGCAGCTCGTCGACCCGGGCGAGGACCTCGGCGCGCGACAACCCGATCGGCACCCGGGTGTCGACCTCGACGACGCACCGGTCCGCGACCACGTTGGAGGACGTGCCGCCGCGAATCGTGCCGATGTTGACCGTGACGTGCTCGAAGACGGCGCCGATGCCGGGAGCGTAGCCCTCGCGCTCCTCGGCGAACGTCTTCGACCGCTCGATGAGGTCGAGCACGTCCTCGGGCGCGGACGGCTTCATGTCCCACAGCTGCTGCAGGGCGACCACGGCCCGGGCCGCGAGGAGGTTCGCGCTGACGCCGTGCAGCGGCTGGAGGCTGCCATGCCCCGGCTTGCCGTCGATCGTCATGCGGAACCAGTTGCTGCCCTTCTGGCCGATCGTCGGGTGCGTCCGTTCGGCGGGCTCGGCGATGATCGCGCCGGTCGCGCCGTCGAGGACCCCCTGGTCGAGGAGCCAGTCCGCGCCCCGCGAGCCGCCCTGCTCCTCGTCGGGGACCGCCGCGAGCGACAGCCTCCCGGCCAGCGGGACACCGAGGCGGTGCAGGACGACGAGCGTGTGGATGACGCCGGCGAGACCGGCCTTCATGTCGCTCGCCCCGCGACCGCGGAGATAGCCGTCGACGATGTCACCCGCGAAGGGCGGGAATGTCCAGCGGCTGAGGTCACCGACGGGCACGACGTCGGTGTGACCGGCGAGCACGAGGTGGCGCGCCGTCGTGGGGTCGCCGTCCACCCCGGCGTTGCTCGCGGCACGGTGAACGACGATGCTGAGGCGACCATCGCCCGCGTCGTGGACCTCGGGGTCGAGGCCCTCGGCGCGCAGGTGGCCGGCGACGAAGGTGCCGACGTCCGTGCAGTCCCCCGGGGGGTTCTCGCTCGGGATCCGGATGAGGTCTCCGGCGAGCGTCAGCAGTTCGTCCCGGGTGCGCTCGATCTCGTCGAGGACCCGGGTCTCCCAGTCGGAGGATGTCGTGGTCACGTCAGGCTCCAAGTGTCGTGTTCGCTTACGGGGCGTCGGATTCGTGATGGTGCGCGGGGAGGCCGCCGCTGGGCGCGCGGCGGGATGGCAGCGGGCCCAGCGGCGCGCCTCTCCTGCTCGGCGTCAGCCCTTGTTGCTCAACTGGAAGAAGCGGATGATCCCGTCGGGGTACGACGTGTACCCCTGCACGCCCGCGCGCTCCGCGACGACGATGTTGTACTCGTAGAGGTACGCCCACGGCGCCTGGGTGTTGATGATCTCCTGCGCCTTGCCGTACAGATCGTTCCGGACGTTCTGGTCCGGCTCGGTCGAGGCCTGCTTCCAGAGCTTGTCGACCTCGGGGTTGTTGAAGTTGACGTAGTTGCTCGTGCCGTCGCTGGTCAGCAGGAGACCAAGGTGGTAGCCCGGGTCGTTGACGAACGAGGTCCAGCGGCTGATGTAGCTCTGCACCTTCTTCGTCGCGAGCGCCTCGAGGAACTGCGGACGCGCCATCTTGCGGATGTTCATCGTCACGCCGATCTTCGCCAGCTCGGCCTGGATGAGCACGGCGTCGTCCGACCAGTCGTCGAAGCCGCTGCCGAGGGTGAAGTCGAAGCTGAAGCCGTTGGGATAGCCAGCCTCCGCGAGGAGCGCCTTGGCCTTGTCGAGGTCGTGCGAGTAGACATAGCCGGCGTCGGTGAAGCCCGGGGTCGAGCTGGCCACGGACGAGCGCATCGGCGACGCCTGGCCCTTCATGACGTCGCTGACGAGCTTGTCGTACGGGATCGCGTACGACACGGCCTGGCGGACCTTCGGGTTGTCGAACGGCTTGATGGCGTTGTTCATCCCGAAGAAGAGGATCTTGTTGCTGGCGCGGGAGTCGATGACGACGCCGGGCTGCTTCGACAGGGTGTCGACGTCCTTCGCCGGCACCTCGAGCGCGATGTCGACCTCGCCCTTGGTGAGGAGCTGGACGCGGTTGCTCGCCTCGCCGATGAACTTCGTGTTGACCTTGCGCAGGGCCGGCTTCTCGCCCCAGTACGTGTCGTTACGCTCGAGCACGGCCTCGGTCGCCGGGTCCCACTTCGTCACCCGGTAGGGGCCGGAGCCCGCGGTGTGGGTGTCGAGCCAGGCGGCGCCGCCCTCGGCGTTGACCTTGTCGATATTGATGATCGAGAACGAGTACATCGGCAGGATCTGAAGGAAGAGGTGGTTCGGTGCGGTGAGATCGATCTTCACCGTACGCGGGTCGATCGCCGTCACCGTGCCGATGCCGGCCATGCCGTAGAGGAAGCTCGCCGACTTGGACTTCTTGACGAAGTCGAACGTCTTGACGACGTCGTCGGAGTCGAGGGCCGAGCCGTCCTCGAACTTCACGCCCTGCCGCAGGGTGAAGGTGTAGCTCTTCGAGTCGTCGCTCACCTTCCATGACTCGGCGAGCATCGGCACGATCTTGTCCGTCTTGGCGGTCGGCTTGCCGTTCGTCGTCGTGCGGTCGTACGTGACGAGTTGGTCGTAGGCTGCCACGACGAACGTGTCGGAGGTGACATCGTTGGCCTCGGCGGGGTTGAGGGTCTTGCCGCCCTCGGAGTAGGCGGCGACGAGGGTGTCCTTGGCGGCCGCACCGTCACGCGAGGAGCCGCCCTGGTTGGCGTTGGCTCCACAGCCGGCTGCGGTGAAGATGACGGCGACCGCGGCGGCCAGGGTGGCCTTGCGCTTCACGCTGTTCTCCTTTGGTTTGGGGGATGCGGTGGAGGGGTGGAGGGGCTGGCTGGCGTTCATGGCAGACCCGGAGCGAGTCATCGGCTCGTCCGCAGGCGCGGGTCGAGGACGTCGCGAAGGCCGTCGCCGATGAGGTTGAAGCCGAGAATCGAGGTGGCGATGGCGATGCCGGGGAAGAGCGTCATCCACCACTCGCCGCTGATGATGTAGCCACGGCCGTCCGAAATCATGACGCCCCACTCCGGCGTCGGCGGCTGCGCGCCGAGGCCGATGAAGCTGAGCGAGGCGGCCGTGAGGATCGCGTAGCCCATGCCGAGAGTCGCCCGGACGAGAATCGGGGCGATGGTGTTCGGGACGATGTGGCGGATGAGGATCGTCCGATCACGCAGGCCGATGGCGCGCCCCGCCTCGACGAAGTCACGCTCCCGGAGCGAGCGGGTCTGGCTGTAGACGATGCGGGCGAACTCGGGGATGCCGACGACGCCCACGGCGATCATCGCGCTGGCCAGGCCCGGGCCGAGGGCGGCGGCGATCGCCATGGCCAGCACGAGCGACGGGAAGGCGAGGAGCACATCCATCACCCGCATGAGCACCGCGCCCACCACGCCGCCGAGGAAGCCGGAGACGGCGCCGATCGGGACACCGATGAGCAGCGAGATTCCGACGGCGATGAGCCCGGTCCAGAGGGAGATCCGCCCGCCGGCGAGGACCCGGGCGAGGATGTCGCGGCCGAAGTTGTCCGTACCGAACAGGTGTGCTGCGGAGGGAGGCTCGAGGAGACCTCCAGCTCCGGTGGCGGTGGGCGAGTACGGCAGCAGGCCGGCCACGAGAGCGCCGATGGTCCAGATCGCGATGAAGACGAGACCGACCATCGCCAGGCGGTTGCGGACCAGGAGCCGCCAGGCCGTCGTGGGCCTCGACCCCCCAGGGTCGGGCGACCCGGCCCGGAGGCCGCTCGCAGCGGCGGACACGGTGGTGTCAGGCATTCTCGATCCTCGGGTCCAGTCGGGCGTTGAGCAGATCGACGCAGAGGTTGACCGTCAGGTAGATGGCCGCGGCGAGCAGCGTGAAGGCCTGGACCGGGGCATAGTCGGTGGCGAGGACGGACTGGACGACGTAGAAGCCGACGCCGGGCCAGCTGAAGACCGTCTCGGTGATGACCGCGCCGCCGAGAAGTTGGCCGAACTGGAGGCCGACCACTGTCACGACGACAGGGGCAGCGTTCTTCAGCGCGTGCTTGAGGATGACTTTGGCCGGCGGCAGGCCCTTGGAACGAGCGGTGCGCACGTAGTCCTGGTTGATCACCTCGAGCATCTCGGACCGGGTCATCCGGGCGATGATCGCCGTGCTCCCGGTGGCGAGGCACAGGGCCGGCCAGATGATGTGGGCCAGCGACGACTTCAGCGCGACCATGTCACCGGTCAGGAGTGAGTCGAGGACGTAGAGCCCCGTGATCGACGTCGGGGGATTCACGTCCTGGGCGATGCGGCCCAGTGGAGCCGGCTCCCACCCGAGCCTGTTGTAGAAGACGAAGATCACGATGAGGGCGAGCCAGAAGAGCGGCATCGACGCCCCGATCAGCGAGAAGATGCGGCTGGCGTGGTCGATCGGCCGGTCGCGGCGCGTCGCGCTGATGACGCCGATCGGGACCCCCAGGAGCAGCGAGATAAGGATCGCCACGATGGCGAGTTCGACCGTCGCAGGCAGCCGGGAGGCGAAGTCCGTGAGGACGGGCTGGCCGGTGTGCCAGGCGAATCCGAAGTCTCCGGCGAAAAGGCCGCGCACGTAGGAGACGAACTGAGCGACCAGGGGCTGGTCGAGGCCCATCTCGGCACGGATCTTGTCGACGGTCGCCGGGTCAGCCTGTTCTCCTGCGAGAGTCCGGGCCGGGTCACCGGGCAGGACGCGGGTGAGCAGGAAGATGCAGAGCACGACGCCGAACAGTGCCGGGATCATGGCGAGGACTCGTCGCACCACGTGGCTCACGGCCACCTCCAATCTGCGCTTCGTTGGGTCTGACCTGGTCTCGGCGCCTAGGATTCGCCCGCCCGTCATCCCTGAGCAATACTTTCTCTGTATTTGAGAGGGCGTCCCTGATTGAACCGGGGTGCGGTAGGTTCTGACGCGTCCCGCCCATCCCGGAGGACCCATGTCAGACACGGGCGCTCGCCCTCGCTCGCCGCTCCAGACCGTGGACCGCGCCCTGGAGGTCCTGCTGTCGTTCACCGAGCGGCGCCGCGACTGGGGCGTCATGGAGCTTGCCGAGGCCTTCGCCATCGACAAGTCGACCGCGCAGCGGATCCTCGCCGCGCTCGCCGCCCGCGGCTTCCTCAGCGCCGATCCGGTGTCCCGGCGCTACAGCCTCGGCCCGACCATGTGGCGGATGGCCGCCGTCTGGGAGCGCACGGGAGGCCTGGCCGCCCTGGCGCACCGGGTGCTCGAGCCGCTCGCCTTCCAGACCGATCGCACGGCCCTCTTCGCCGTCCCGGACGGGCTGCACGTCCGATGCGTCGCGGCCGTCGACGGCGGCGGACCGCTGCGCAGCCATCCGCTCGTCGGCGAGCTGTACCCGGCCAACGCGGGAGCCACCTCCCGCGGCTACTTCGCCTTCCTCGACGGCAACGAGCGGCGCGCCCTCATCTCGGGGCGGGTCTTCGCGACGTTCACCGAGCTGACGAAGGTCGACGAGCACGAGCTCGAACGGCTCTTCGTCGAGGCCGTCGCGCAGGGGTACGCCTACTCCGAGGGCGAATACGACTACGCCACCCGGGCGCTCGCCGTTCCCATCATGCTCAGAGGGCGGCCCGTCGGCTCGCTCAGCCTCGGCGAGAGCAAGTATCCGGCGCGTTCCGACGACATCCGGGACCATCTGCCCGCACTGCAGGCCGCGGCGGAGCAACTGTCCGCCCTGCTCGACAACCGGGCGAACTCGGCCGCCGTGGCCCGGCAGACCAAGCCGACCCGAGCCCACTGAGCGCCGCGCCAATGAGCCAGACCGACCACCTCGAGGAGACACCCATGCCCCAGGGCCACCAGAACCTACTGCTCCTGTCCAACTCGACGGCCCCCGGGCGGGCCTACCTCGAGCA
>NZ_JAPDPH010000263.1 GCF_026013475.1 Micromonospora yasonensis
ACCTCTCCAACCTACTCGGGCCGACTTTCGCTGTCAACCTCGTGTTCGAGGTGATCAACTTGGTCAGTCCGAACCACTCCGACGCACGCCGTACCCGGCGGTCGTTTCTGTCGTGGTTTTCCGGCGGACCGGCCGGCGCCGCTTTCGCGGCCACCCGCCCGGCTCCCTGCCGGCCTTCGAACTCTACCCGGTCGGCTTCGCGATCGCAACTCCGAATTTTCGGAGTGCTCGCACCGCCCGAATCTCAGTCTGGCTCGGCGTCTCCGCCACCAGCCTGGTGCCCGCTCTCGGCCGGTTTGTCCGGCCTCCCGCGTGCAGAGAGAAAGTTACGCGGACGACCCCGAGAAGGCAAATCAATGATCGTCTTTCCCTCTCCGATCGGGCCCGCCCGGTTCCGGACAAGGAAACCGACGATCGAACGGGACCAGGCCGCGGCTGCACGTGCCAGAGTGTTCGGCATGGATGACGTGTCCCGGCTCCCCGCGGTGACGACGCTCGCCGAGGACGCCCTGCTCGGCCTGCTGCTGCCGTTCTGGCAACTGGTCATCGGCGCCTTCGTGCTCTTCGTCGTCCTGGCGTCGCTCCGACGCCTGGCCCAGCGCGGCCCGTCCCGGATGACCACGGCCCTGGTGATCACCGCCGTGGCGATCGCCGGCTTCACCCTGGTGGGCGTACTGCTGGAGAGCTGACGGGCTCAGAGCCGACGGTTCGCGAGGCTGGGCAGCTCGGCGCGGATCGTCCGCAGCCGGTCCAGGTCCAGCTCGGTGACCGCGAGACCCGGCCCGTCCGGGACCTGGCTGAGCACCGTTCCCCACGGGTCCACCACCATGCTGCGCCCGAAGCATGTCCGCCCCGGCTCGTGATCGCCGGTCTGCCCGGCGGCCGCGACGTAGCACTGGTTCTCGATCGCGCGGGCGCGGAGCAGGACCTCCCAGTGATCCCGGCCGGTGTGCATCATGAACGCCGCCGGCACCACCAGCAGCTCGGCGCCGCCATCCGTGGCGAGCTGCCGATACAGCTCGGGAAAGCGCAGGTCGTAGCAGATCGAGAGGCCCACCCGCAGGCCCTCGACGTCGACCACGACCGGCTGGTCGCCCGGCGCGACGGTCGCCGACTCCCGGTACGACACCCGGCCGGGGATCTCCACGTCGTACAGGTGAATCTTGCGGTAGCCGGCGGCGAGCGCGCCGGTGCGGTCGAAGACCAGCGACGTGTTCCAGGTGTGCTCGGGGTCCGGCCCCGCCTCGTGGAACGAGCCGGCGATCACCCAGATGCCGAGTCGGCGGGCGACCTCGGCGAAGAAGCTGCCCACCACGCCGTCAACCGGCTCGGCCGGGGGCATCCGGTCGCCCGGCCCGAGGTAGTCGACGTACTCGGGAAGGACGGCAAGGTCGGCGCCGGCCGCCGCGGCCCGGACCAGCAGGGCCTCGGCGGCGGCGAGGTTCGCCGCCCGGTCGTCGCGGGCGTTGAGCTGGCAGACGGCGACGCGCATGGGGCTCAGCGTACGGGCGGGAGCCCAGCGGCGACAGGGCTCAGATGCTCGCCAGCAGCAGCGCGCCGGCGGCGAAGCCGAGACCGGCCAACTGGACCGGACGCAGTCGTTCCCGGTCGACGCCGAGCGCGAGCAGCACCGTGCTCGCGGGATAGAGCGAGGCGATGGCGGCGACGATGCTCAGGTGGCCCCGGGCGGCGGCAGCCAGGTAGAACGCGTTCGCCGCGGAGTCCAGCAGGCCGGCTGCGGCGGCCCAGCCCAGCACCGGCCGCCCGAGCCGAAGGCCCACCCCGGCCCGCGCCGCGACGGCGAGCCCGAAGGCGATCGAGCTGACCCGGACGGCGAGCACGGGCCACATGCCGGCGGCCTCACCGGCCTGGCCGAGCAGGGCGAAGAAGACGCCGAAGAGCAGGCCGGCGCCGAGCGCGGTGCCGAGCACGCGGGTGGACACGCGGCCGGAGGCGCCATTCTCACCGAGGCTGACCAGGGCGATGGCCACCACCGCGAGCCCCGCCCCGGAGAGTGCCAGGGTGCCCGGGGAGTGGGCGGTGAGGAGCCCGGCGGCGATCGGCACCACCGCCGCGGTGATCGCGGTGACCGACGCGACGACGGCCGTGGCCCGGCAGGTGCACGAACTGCGGGCCGCCCGCGGTTGGTCCTTCGAGGAGCTGGCCGGCCGCTCCGGGGTCAGCAAGGGCATGCTGGTGCAGATCGAGGGGGCCCGGACCAACCCGAGCATCGGCACGCTCTGCCGCGTCGCCGACGCCTTCGGGGTCAGCATCGCCCGGCTGTTGGAGCCGGCCGAGGAGCACAGCGTACGGATCTCCGCGAGCGCCGCCGCGCCGATTCTCTGGCGGGGTGACCGGGGCGGAACGGCCCGTCTGCTCAACGGTCTCGGCGAGCCCGATCTGGTCGAGCTCTGGGAATGGCGGCTGGAGCCCGGCGAGGCGCACGCCTCCCCCGACCATCCACGGGGCACCCGGGAGATCCTGCACGTGCTCGCCGGCACGGCGGCCGTGACCGTCGACGGCGTCGACCACCACGTACGGGCCGGGGAGACGATCGAGTTCCACGCCGACCGGGAGCACGGCTATCGCGCGGCGGGCGCCGAGCCGGTGCGACTGGTGATGGTGGTGGTCACCCCGTCGGGCGAGTGGGACCGACGAACCCGTTCACGCGGACCGCGCCCGAGCTGAGCCGGGCGCGGTCGGGGCGGGCCTCAGGCCGACTTCTCCTCGCGGTCCCGGCGGGCCCGGCGACCGGTGAACTCGCGGGGCACGATCGTCGGGTTGACGTTCTCCAGGACGACCTCGCGGGTGATCAGCACCCGGGCGGCGTCGGGGTTGCTCGGCACCTCGTACATCACGGAGAGCAGAACCTCTTCCATGATCGCCCGCAGGCCGCGGGCGCCGGTGCCGCGCAGCATGGCCTGGTCGGCGATGGCCTCCAGGGCGGGCTGCTCGAACTCCAGCTCGACGCCGTCCAGCTCGAAGAGACGTTGGTACTGCCGGACCAGGGCGTTGCGCGGCTCGGTGAGGATCCGCACCAGCGCGCTGCGGTCGAGGCTGCGCACGCTGGTGATCACCGGGAGCCGGCCGATGAACTCGGGGATCAGGCCGAACTTGAGCATGTCCTCCGGCATGACCTGGCTGAAGATGTCGTCGGTCGACCGCTCGGAGACCGACCGGAGCCGGGCGCCGAAGCCGGTGCCACCGGAGCCGGTGCGGGCCTCGATGATCTGGTCGAGCCCGGCGAAGGCGCCACCGCAGATGAACAGCACGTTGGTGGTGTCGATCTGGATGAACTCCTGGTGCGGGTGCTTGCGCCCGCCCTGCGGCGGCACGTTGGCCACCGTGCCCTCGAGCATCTTCAGCAGCGCCTGCTGCACGCCTTCGCCGGAGACGTCCCGGGTGATCGACGGGTTCTCCGACTTACGGGCGATCTTGTCGACCTCGTCGATGTAGATGATCCCGGTCTCGGCGCGCTTGATGTCGTAGTCGGCCGCCTGGATCAGCTTGAGGAGGATGTTCTCCACGTCCTCGCCGACATATCCCGCTTCGGTGAGGGCGGTGGCGTCCGCGATCGCGAACGGGACGTTGAGCATCCGGGCCAGGGTCTGCGCCAGGTGGGTCTTGCCGCAGCCGGTGGGGCCGAGCAACAAGATGTTGGACTTGGCCAGCTCGACACTGTCGCTGCCGGAGCCGGGGGCGCCAGCCGCCTCGGCCTGGATCCGCTTGTAGTGGTTGTAGACCGCGACGGCGAGCGCCTTCTTGGCCTGCTCCTGGCCGACGACGTAGTTGTCGAGGAACTGGCAGATCTCCATCGGCTTGGGAAGCTCTTCCCACTTCACCTCGCCGGACTCGGCCAGTTCCTCCTCGATGATCTCGTTGCAGAGATCGATGCACTCGTCGCAGATGTACACACCGGGGCCCGCGATGAGCTTCTTGACCTGCTTCTGCGACTTGCCGCAGAAGGAGCACTTCAGTAGGTCGCCGCCGTCACCGATCCGTGCCACCTACGTTCTCCCTGCACTCGTCGGCCGGAGCGCCGGCCCTGACCTGCGGGCGTCGAGCGCCCGTCCGTCTTGTCGTCCCACCCTGCCGGTCCGACCCAGCGAAGCGGTACAGACCCGACGTTACCCGCTGGCGGGAGTTTCTCCGACCCCCAAAGCGGGTGTGTCAGAGGCCGGCCGGGAACGACGTCCCGGCCGACCTCCGACCTCACCAGTGCTCAGCTCGCGGCGTGCGCCGCGAGCAGACCCTTCTTGCGGCTGGTCAGAATGGTGTCCACCAGCCCGTACTCCTTGGCCTCCTCGGCCGTCATGATCTTGTCACGGTCGATGTCCTTGCGGACCTGCTCGACCGGTCGGTCGCAGTGCTGCGAGAGCATCGTCTCCAGTTGCGTCCGCATCCGCAGGATCTCCCGGGCCTGGATCTCGATGTCCGAGCCCTGGCCGTAGCCGCCCTCGGTGGCCGGCTGGTGGATGATGATCCGGGAGTTGGGCAGCGCCATCCGCTTGCCCGGGGTGCCGGCGGAAAGCAGCACCGCCGCCGCGCTGGCCGCCTGGCCGAGGCAGACGGTCTGGATGTCCGGGCGGACGTACTGCATGGTGTCGTAGATCGCCGTCATGGCGGTGAAGGAACCGCCGGGCGAGTTGATGTACATGATGATGTCGCGGTCCGGGTCGGTGCCCTCGAGCGTCAGCAGCTGGGCCATCACGTCGTTGGCCGAGGCGTCGTCCACCTGCACGCCGAGGAAGATGATCCGGTCCTCGAAGAGCTTGTTGTACGGGTTGGACTCCTTCATCCCGTACGACGTGCGCTCGACGAACGACGGCAGAACGTAGCGGTTGTGCACGGCCGCGAACTGGGGCGGCAGGCTCAGGTCGGTCATCGTCAGCTCCTCGGTCAGCTCAGGGTCCCGGCGCCTTCCGGAACCTGAGCGGCTCCGGTGATCACCTTGTCGATGAAGCCGTAGTCCATGGCCTCCTGGGCGGTGAACCATCGGTCGCGGTCCGAGTCGGACTCGATCTCCGCGGCGCTGCGGCCGGTGTGGAAGGCGACCCGCTCCTGGAACATCCGCTTGGTGTACAGCATCTGCTCGGCCTGGATCGCGATGTCGGCCGCCGTACCGCCCATGCCGCCGGAGGGCTGGTGCATCATGATCCGCGCGTGCGGCAGGGCGTAGCGCTTGCCCTTGGTGCCCGCGCAGAGCAGCAGCTGGCCCATGGAGGCCGCCATGCCCATCGCCACGGTCGACACGTCGTTGTCGATGAACTGCATGGTGTCGTAGATCGCCATGCCGGAGTAGACCGAGCCACCCGGCGAGTTGATCCAGAGGTTGATGTCGCGGTCCGGGTCCTCCGCGGCGAGCAGCAGGAGCTGCGCGCAGATGCGGTTGGCGACCTGGTCGGTCACCTCGCTGCCCAGGAAGATGATCCGTTCCTTGAGCAACCGGTTGTAGACCGAGTCGTCGAGGTTGCCAATGGTGTCGCCACCACGGGCGTCGATCGCCCGGAGCGGCTTCGCTGGGATGTGCATGTCGGTCATGGCAGCCCTTCGCTCTCCGTACCGTCCTACCCGACACTAACCGCTCAGCCGGGGGGCGTACTCCCGGTCGGGGCACTGTTCGCTCTCAGCGCAGTCACCCTCGGGGCGTACCCAGAAAAGGGTTTCGGCCGCCGCCCGACGCGCAGCGAGGGACGGCGGCCGACACCCGATGATCAGTGCTCGTGGTTGTGCTCGGCCTCGTTCTGGGCCCGCAGCGCGTCGAGGGTGACCTCGTTGCCCGCCGAGTCCTTGATCTTGATCTTCTCCATCACCGAGGCGAGCGCCTTGCCCCGGCGGACGTCGCCGAAGACGGCCGCGGCGGCACCCGAGCGGACCAGCTGGTCGTAGTACTGCTGCGGGGCCATCCCGGCGCGCTGGGCGCGGTGCACGATCTCGTGGCCGAACTCGTCGTCGGAGACCTGGACGTCCTCGGCGTCGGCCAGGGTGTCCAGCAGGAGCTGGATCTTGACGCCGTCGGTCGCCGCCTCGGTCAGCTCGGTGTCGATCTGCTCCTCGGTCTTCTCCTCGGCGGCGAGGTACTCCTCCAGGGAGGCGCCGATCCGCTCGAGCTGGTCGACCATGGCGGCCTTGCGGCTCTCGACCTCTTCCCGGACGACACCCTCCGGCGCCGGCACCTCGGCGGCGGCGACCATCTGCTCGAGGGCCTTGTCGCGGGCGGCGTAGATCTGCTCGACCTGCTTGCCCCGGGTGACCCGCTCGCGCAGGTCGTTACGGAGCTCCTCGATGGTGTCGAACTCGCTCGCCAGCTGGGCGAAGTCGTCGTTGAGCTCGGGCAGCTCCTTCTCCTTGACCGTGCGGACGGTCACCGCCACCTCGGCGTCCCGGCCGGCGAAGTCGCCGCCCACCAGCTGGGTGGAGAAGGTGGTGCTGTCGCCGGCGGCGAGGCCGACCAGGGCCTCGTCCAGCCCCGGCAGGAGCTGCTTGCTGCCGACCTCGTGCGAGATGTTGCTCGCCTGGCCGCCCGGCACGTCCTCGCCGTCCACGGTGGCATTGAGGTCGATCTGGACGTAGTCGCCCTCCTGGGCGGCCCGCTCGACGGTCTTCAGCGTGGCGAACCGCTCGCGCAGGCTGTTCACCTGCTCGTCGATCTCGCTGTCGGCGACCTGGATCTCGTCGACGGTCACCTCGATGGTGGCCGGGTCCGGGAGGGTGATCTCCGGCCGGACGTCGACCTCGGCGGTGAAGTTGAGCGAGTCACCGTCGTTGAACTCGGTGATCTCGACCTCCGGCCGACCGAGGGTCTTCAGGTCGTGCTCGCGGACCGCGGCCAGGATGTTTTGCGGGATGGCCTCCTGCACCGCCTCGTTGAGGACGGTGCCCCGGCCCACCCGCTGGTCGATGACCGCGGCAGGAACCTTGCCCCGGCGGAAGCCGGGAACCTGGACCTGCTGGCCGATCTCCCGGTACGCCTTCTTGAGGCTCGGCTCGAGCTCGACGAACGGCACCTCGATGGCGAGCCGCACGCGCGTCGGGCTCAGAGTCTCGACGGTGCTCTTCACAGGCGTACTCCTTGACGGATCTGGTGTTGAAGTCTGGGCGTGTTTGCGCGCATCGAGTGTAGGCGAGCCGACCTGCTGCATCGGCAGCGCCCGGGCACCGCGCGGAAAAATCGGCGGTTCCCGGGACGAGCCGGCCGCGAACGACAGTCGGGGTGGCGGGATTTGAACCCACGGCCCCTCGCTCCCAAAGCGAGTGCGCTACCAAGCTGCGCCACACCCCGTGGCGACGAGCAGTCTATGCCGTCCACGCCCACCGGACGGTCACCGGGGCGCGCCGCCCCGCGTCCGGGCCGCCCGGCGGCGTCTGGCAGGCGGCATCCGGGCGCCGCTGGCAGGCGGCAATTTCAGGGAAAGTGTGGCCTCCGGGCGCCGGGAAGGCACTCTTTCGGGGAAGTTGTGCGGATCATGGGGGCCGGGCGACCCGGCGGCGCGCGGTACGGGGCTGCGCGTCCGGTTCCGGGATTGGGTAGGCTGTCGGGCGCGCCCCGCGACAACGGGGTGCATGCGGGCGTAGCTCAATGGCAGAGCTTCAGTCTTCCAAACTGACGGTGCGGGTTCGATTCCCGTCGCCCGCTCCACGTAAGAACCCGAGAGCGCCGGGCTACCGGCAGCACCAGCGGTTCAAGACAGAGCAGGCCTGGCCCACGAGGCTGCCGCGAGGCAGCATGGCCCTCATGGCCATAAAGCGCACAATGCCCGACCTTGCAACCGAAGACATCGCGACGGCCACCGCCTTCTACGTCGAGGTACTTGGCTTCGAGGTCGTCATGGACATGGGCTGGATCGTCACCCTCAGCGATCGCGCCAACCCGAAAGCCCAGCTGAGTCTCATGACCCACGACGCCACCGCACCGGTCATCCCCGACGTGTCCGTGGAGGTTGATGACGTCGATGCCGCGCATCAGGCCGCCCGAAACGCCGGCGCTGAGATCGTGCACCCGCTCACCGACGAACCATGGGGAGTCCGACGCTTCTTCATGCGTGACCCCAACGGCAAAGTCATCAACGTCCTCACCCACAAGAGCTGACGACCCGCGAGCGATGCCTGTTCCGTTTCGGGCGCCTCGGTGCGGTGATCCTCGTCCTTCCAGACTGACGGTGCGGGTTCGATTCCCGTCACCCGCTCCACCACCCTCCGGCGCGGCCGGCGTACGAATCCCGACCGGCAGCCGTCCTCCGTGGAGAGTTCCCCGGTCCACGCGTTCGCGGCACGTACCGCGCCGGAGATCGACGCGCGGTGTGGGCTGCGTACGATGCGGGGCCGGGCATCCCCTCGTCGGGTGGAGGTAGGCACGGATGTCAGGCCAGCAGGACGGATTCGCCCTCGGCGTGGACCTCGGCACCTCGAACACGGTGGCCGTGCTGCGCTGGCCGGACGGGCGGACCCGCCCGCTGCTCGTGGACGGGCATCCGATCCTCCCCTCCGGGGTCTACGCCGACACCGAGGGGCGGCTGCACGTCGGGCGGGACGCCCAGCGGCTGGCCCAGGCCGACCCGACCCGGTACGAGGCGAACCCGAAACGCCGGGTCGACGAGGAGACGGTCGAGTTGGGCGGCCGGGCGTACCGGCCGGCGGAGCTGCTGGCCGCGACGCTGCGGGCGGTCGCCGACGCCGCGGTGGCCGCGGTGGGTTTCCTGCCGCCGGCGGTGGTCACCCACCCGGCGGCCTGGGCGGCGCCGCGCCGGCAGGTGCTGCACGACGCGCTGGACCTGGCCGGCTGG
>NZ_JAPDPH010000264.1 GCF_026013475.1 Micromonospora yasonensis
GGATGCTCGGGCTCTGTCGAGCAGCATCCGCCAGGTGGAGGGCGTGGCCTGCATCATGGTGGCGCCGGAGCGGTCCAGGGCGGCGGCCAGCCGTTCGCCGTCGGCGGCGACCTGCCGGCTGACCAGGTACACACTGGCTCCCTCGACCAGCGGCAGGAGCAGTTCCAGCCCGGCGATGTCGAAGGAGAGCGTGGTGACCGCCAGCAGCACGTCGCTCGCCGCGATCCCGGGACGCTCGGCCATGGCGAGCAGGAAGTTGCCCAGCGCGCCGTGCGAGACCTGCACGCCCTTCGGCCGCCCGGTCGAGCCGGAGGTGTAGATGACGTACGCCAGGTCGTCCGGGCGGACGTCGAGGTGCAGCGGCTCGGGCGACTCGGCGGCCAACTCGTCGGCGAGCAGGTCGAGGCAGAGCGGCTGCGCCTTGACCCCGCCCAGGCTCTCCAGCACGTCGCTGCTGGTGAGCAGCACGGACAGGCCGGAGTCCGCCAGCATGAAGGCGATCCGGTCCGGCGGGAAGCCCGGGTCCAGCGGGACGTACGCGCCGCCGCTCTTGAGCACGGCGAGCATCGAGACGACCATCTCGGCCGAACGCTCCAGGCAGATGCCGACCAGCGTCTCCCGGGCCACCCCGAGCTGCCGCAGCCGGCGGGCCAGCCGGGTCGAGCGCCGGTCCAGCTCGGCGTAGGTAAGGCTCTCCCGCTCGGTGCGCAGCGCCGGGGCGGCCGGGGCGGCGGCGGCCCGGGCGGCGAAGCGCTGCGGCACGGTCACCGGCTCCGGCCAGTCCCGGCGGGTGTCGTTGCCGAGCAGCCGCAGGTCCCGATCCTCGTCCGCGCCGAGCATCGGTATCTGGTCGATCGGCCGGTCCGGCTCGGCGAGCAGGTTCGCCACCAGCTGCGCCAGGTGTCCCGACATCCGCTCGATGGTGGCCGGCTCGAAGAGGTCGCTGTTGTACTCGAACCAGCCGGTCAGCCCGTCCGGCCGGTCGAAGACCTGCAACTCCAGGTCGAACCGGGCGGTGGCGCTCTCCACGTCGACCGGCTCCAGCCTCAGCCCGGCCACGTCGAACTCCGGCATCGGGATGTTCTGGAAGATGAAGTGCACCTGGAAGACGGGCGAGCGGGACAGATCCCGGCGCGGCGCCAGCTCCTCGACCAGCCGCTCGAAGGGCAACTCCTGGTGGGCGAACGCGCCCAGGCAGGTCTGCCGGACCCGGCCGACCAGCTCACGGAAGCTCGGCGCGCCGGAGAGGTCGGTACGCAGCGCGAGGGTGTTGACGAAGTAGCCGATCAGCCGTTCGATCTCCGGGCGGTTCCGGTTGGCCACCGGCACACCGACCACGATGTCGTCCTCGCGGGTGTACCGGTGCAGCAGCACCTGGAAGGCCGCCAGCAGGGTCATGAACGGGGTGGCGCCCTCCCGTTGGCTCAGCGCGCGCAGCCGGTTCATCACCGGCTCGGGCAGGGCGAACGGGCGGGAGCCGCCCCGGGTGGTCTGCACCGCGGGGCGGGGCTTGTCGATCGGCAGCTCCAGCGCGGCGGGCGCCCCGGCGAGGTTCTCCTTCCAGTACTCCAGGTCGGCGTCGAGGGCGTCGCCCTCCAGCCGCTGCCGCTGCCAGACGGTGTAGTCGACGTACTGGATCGGCAGGTCCGGCAGGGTCGACGCCCGGCCGGCGGCGAAGACCCCGTAGAGCTCGACCAGCTCGGCGATGGCCACCGACATCGACCAGAGATCGGCCGCGATGTGGTGCATGGTGAGCAGCAGGACGTGCTCCTCCGGGCCGAGCCGGAGGAACTTCACCCGCAGCAGCGGGCCGTTGGCCAGGTCGAAGGGGCGGGTGAACTCCTCCCGGGCCAGCTCCTGGATGCCCGGCTCGCCGTCCGGGCCGCGCAGGTGGGCGCAGTCGACCACGGTGAACTCCGGCTCGCCGGTGGCGTTGACCACCTGCCGGGGTTCGCCGTCGACCTCGGTGAACGTGGTCCGCAGCGCCTCGTGCCGGCGGGTGATCTCGTTGCAGCTGCGCCGCCACACCGCGAGGTCCAGCGGGCCGTGGATGCGGACCGCGCCGGGGATGTTGTACGCGGCGCTGCCCGGTGCCAGCTGTTCCAGGAACCAGAGTCGCTGCTGGGAGAAGGAGGCCGGGAACTCCCGGCGCTGCTTCTTCTGCCGCAGCCGCTCGGCCAGCAGCGCGCGCTTCTGCGCGGGAGTCAGGCTGCCCAGGTCGGTGGTGGTCACAGGCGATCATCCTCGGTTCGCTGGTCGGTCGCTGCGGTGGTACGGGCCGGTCCACGCCCGGCGGTGCGGGTCACGCCGCGCCTCCCTCGTCCTCGGCGAGCAGGGCCCGCAGCTGCGCCTCGATCTCCTCGTCGGAGAGGTCGTCGAGGCCGGCCACGTCGTCGTCCGGCACGTCCCGGCTGACCGCCTCGATCCGGTCGCCGGCCGGGTCGCCCGGCGCACCCGGGTCGGCCAGCACGGTCACGGTGTGCGCCACCGTCGGGCTGTCGAAGAAGCCGCGCAGGTTCAGCTCCACCCCGAACCGGCTGCGGATCCGGGTGCCGATCTGCACGGCGGCCAGTGAGTGCCCACCGAGGGCGAAGAAGTCGTCGTGGACGCCGACCCGGTCCAGCCCGAGGACGTCCTGCCAGATCTCGGCGACCGCCCGTTCGGCATCGGTGGCCGGCGCCACGTACGGGGTGTCCAGGTCGGGCCGCGGGTGGGTGCCGCGGGGCGGGGCGAGCTGTTCGACCTCACCGGCGAGCAGCGCCGGGGTGATCGAGGCGGCCAGCCGGCGCAGCCCGGTGAGGTCCCGGCCGGTGACCACCACCTGCTCGGGCAGGGCCGGCGCGGCGAGCAGCCGGTCGAAGGCGGCCATCCCGTCGCCGGCGGTCATCCCCTCGCTCAGCAGGTGCAGCGTGCCGGGTCCGGCATCCGCCGGGGTCGGCTCGGCGCCGCTGACCGCGCCCCGGGCGACCTGTTCCAGCAGGCCGTCGATGTCGTTGATCCGCTTGATGGTGAAGTCGACGATGCTGGCCAGCAGCCGCCCCTGCGGGGAGAGCAGCTCGATGCTGACGGTCAGCGTCTCGCCGGAGTCGCCGGACTCGGCGACCTCCACATAGCAGTGGATCACGCGGGTCAGCGGGGCGAAGACCTGCAGGCTGCGGTAGGTGAACGGCAGGTAGAACACGTCCCGGGCCCGGATCCGGGCCGACGCGCCGGCCACGTCCAGCAGCGCCGGGTGCAGCGGGTAGCGCTCCAGGTCGGCGGCGAACTCCTCGGCCAGTTCCAGGGTGACCATCAGTCGCTGCTCGCCGGCCTCGATCCGGCGCAGGCAGCGCCAGCGCGGGCCGAAGGAGAATCGCAGCCGGCCGCCCTGCTCCACCCGGTCGAGCTTCAGCCGCCGCTTCAGCTCGTCCTCGGTGTCGATCACCTCGGTGACCGCGCAGTCGCGGCGCAGCTCCGCCAGGTCGCGGGTGGTGGCCGGCGGCTGCTCGCGGAAGGAGACGGTGCCGGTGGCGTGTTCCTGCCAGCGGGCCGAGTCGCCGTCGCCGCGGCTCTGCACAGTGAACCGGAGCTGCCCGTCCCGTTCCTCGACGGTGGTGTACAGCTCGCGGGTCTGCCCGTCCGGCACGATCACCGGCAGCATGAAGAGCACGTCGTGCAGCTCGACCACCCGGCCGGCGGCCCGCTCGGCCACCGCCGCGTTGACCAGCTCCAGGTACGTCGTACCCGGGACCAGGCCGTGGCCCATGATCCGGTGTTCGTCCACGATCCAGCTATCGGCCGTGCTGAGCGTGGTGGCGTACGTCCGGGACTTCTCGGTCGAGGCGACCAGGCGGTGCAGCAGCGGGTGCCCGGTCAGCGCGGTGCCGCCGTGCAGCCGCTCGACCAGCCCGGCGGCCATGCCGGTGTGCCGCCAGGTGTCCCAGGCGACGGCGGCCACCGGCGTCCCGCTGGTGGCCCGCCGCCACTGGGCGAAGCTGTCCAGGAAGGCGTTTGCCGCGCAGTAGTCGCTCTGTCCGGGGCCGCCGAGCAGCCCGGTCAGCGACGAGCAGAGCAGCAGGAAGTCCAGCTCGTCGGTGCCGCAGACGGCGTCCAGGTTGAGCGTGCCGACGGTCTTGGCGGCCAGCACGTCCGCCACGTCCTGCGCGGACTTGATCGCGATCAGGCCCCGGGACGGCAGCCCGGCCGCGTGGATCACCCCGTGCAGGCCGCCGCCGGTCTCCCGCAGCCGTTCGACCGCGCCGGCCAGGGCGTCCCGGTCGGTCACGTCGGCGTCCAGCAGGATCGTCCGGGCGCCCAGCTCGCGGAGCTGTTCCAGCCGGCGGATCCGGCGGCTGGTGTCGTCCTGCTCGCCGTGGCCGGCCAGCCAGGCGGGCCAGTCCGCCTCGGCCGGGAAGGCCGAGCGGCTGAGCAGCCCGAGCACCGGGGAGTCGACCGCGCGGGCGATCTGCTCGGCCAGGGCCAGGCCGACCCCGCCGAGGCCGCCGGTGATCAGGTAGACGCCGCCGGGACGCAGGCGGCTGCCCTCGCCGTCCAGCCGGACCGCCTCGAAGTCGCGTACCCACCAGTGCCGGCCGCGCAGGGCCAGCTCCCGTTCGGCGGCGGGTGCGGCCAGTCGGGCCAGGACGGCCCCGGCGGCGCTGTCCCGCCGACCACCGGTACGGCGCAGGGTCCCGGCCGCGTCGCCGGCCGGGCCGGTCAGGTCGGCGCCGGTCAGGTCGAGAACGCGGCAGGTGACGTCCGGGATCTCCTGCGGGACGACGGTGGTGGCGCCGAGCAGTGGGGCGTTCTCCGGCTGCAGCTCCTCGTCGCCGGTCACGCTGAACAGGCCGCGGCTGAGGACGTCGACCTCCACCGGGCTGGCCGGCTGCACGTCCCCGATCGCCTGGGCCAGGGCCAGCAGGCTGTCGAAGCCGACCCGGCGGGCCCGGTCGATCCGGGCCGCGTCCAGAGCATCGGCCGGCTCCACGGTCAGGCTCCACAGGTGCACCACCCGGATCCTCCGGGGGCCGTACGCCTCCAGTGACTTGAGCAGGCCGGCGTAGTGGTCCCGGCTGGTCGGGAGCAGCGACCAGGCCCGCTCGCCGGTCTCCCGCAGCTCGTCGCCGGCGCTGACCCGCAGCACGTCGGCGCCGTCGGCCAGCTGCCCGGCGAGCGCGTCGCCGAGCGGCAGCTCGGCGCCCAGCAGCACCCACAGGAGGCGGTCGTCCGGCGTACCGTCGGCCGCGCCGGCGGCCTGGGTGCTCAGCCGCCGCCAGCCGGGTACGTGGAACCACTCCCCGTCCGCGCCGGCGGGGAGCGATCGCCGCGGCTGCCGGGCCGGCGCGGTCTCCGGGTCGATCCAGTAGCGCTGACGCTGGAAGGCGTACGTGGGCAGGCGCAACACCCGGCGGCGCGGGCCGCCGTCGCGGGCCGTCCAGTCCACCGGCACCCCGGCGGCCCAGAGCTCGCCCAGCCCGGCCAGCAGGTACTCCTGGTCGTCCCGCCGCTCGTCGGGATGCCGTAGTGAGCCGACCACCGCCCGCCGCTCCTGCCAGGCCCGGTGTTGGCGCACGAAGTTGCGCAACGTCTGCCCCGGGCCGACCTCCAGCAGCACCAGCTCCTCATCGGCCAGGAGGACGTCCAGGGCGTCGGCGAACCGTACCGTCGCCCGCAGGTGCCGGCCCCAGTAGGCCGGATCGGTGGCCTGGTCGTCGGTGATCCACGTACCGGTCACGTTGGACACGAACGGGATCGCCGGCGGACGCAACGTGACCTGACGCACCGCCTCGACGAACGGTGCCACCGCCGCGTCCATGCTCGGCGAATGGAACGCGTGCGAGGTGCGCAGCCGACGGCGGGCCACCCCGGCCGCCGCCAACCGCTGCTCCAGCCCGTCGATCTCCGCCGTCGGGCCGGCCACCACACACAGGCCGGTGGAGTTCACCGCGGCCAGGCACAGCCCGCCGGTCAGCCAGCCGGCCGTCTCCGTCTCGGGCAGGAACACCGCCAGCATCGACCCGGTCGGCATGGACTGCACCAACCGGCCTCGGGCCGCGACCAGCGCCACGGCGTCCTCCAGCGAGAACACTCCCGCCAGGCAGGCGGCCACGTACTCGCCGATGCTGTGCCCGACCATCGCCGCCGGCCGCACGCCCCACGACAGCCACAACCGGGCCAGCGCGTACTCGACCAGGAACAACACCGGCTGGGTCACCGCGGTGCGGGCCAACGCCCGCGCCGCCTCGCCCGCCTCGTCGTCCTCGGCGAACAGCGCGAGCCGGGGGTCCTCGGCCAGGTGGGCGGCGAACAGCTCGGCGCAGCGGTCCAGCTCGGCGGCGAAGACCGGCTCCGAGCGGTAGAGGTCGCGGGCCATCCCCACGTACTGCGCGCCCTGACCGGGGAACAGGAACGCCACCGGCACGTCCCGCCCGGCGAGCGTGCCGGGGCCCGCGTCGGCGGCCCGCCGCAGCGCGCCGACCAGGTCGGCGGTGTCCCGGCCGACCACCGCCGTACGGTGCTCGAACGCCCGGCGCCGGCTGGCCAGGGTGTACGCCACGTCGTCCAGGTCCAGGTCGGGGTGCGCCGTGAGGTGCTCGGCGAGCCGGCCGGCCGCCTCGGCCAGCGCCGGCGCCGACCGGGCCGACAGCGGCAGCACCCGGGGCGCGGCGCGGCCGGCGGCGGACCCGGGGCTGGCCGGCTCGACCGCCGGCGCCTCCTCCAGGATCACGTGCACATTGCTGCCGCCGATGCCGAACGAACTCACCCCGGCCCGGCGTGGCGCCGCCTGCCGGGGCCACGGCCGCAGGTCGGTGTTGACGAAGAACGGGCTGGTCGGCAGCGCCAGCTCCGGGTTGGCCCGGGTGTGGTGCAGGGTGGCCGGGATCGCCTCGTGCTTGAGGGCCAGCACCGCCTTGATCAGGCTGGTCACGCCGGCCGCCGCGTCCAGATGCCCCACGTTGCTCTTCACCGAACCGAGCGCGCAGTACCCCACCCGGTCGGTGTGCTTCCGGTAGGCCCGGGTCAGCGCCGTGATCTCGATCGGGTCGCCGAGCGCGGTGCCGGTGCCGTGGGTCTCCACGTAGCCGATGCTGTCCGCGGCCACCTCGGCCACGGCCAGCGCCTCGGCGACGACCTGGGCCTGACCGTCCACACTGGGCGCGGTGTAGCCGACCTTCAGCGCACCGTCGTTGTTGATCGCGGTGCCTCGGATCACCGCGTCCACGGTGTCCCCGGCCGCCCGGGCGTCGGCCGTCCGCCGCAGCACCACCACGCCCGCGCCGTTGCCGGGGACGGTCCCCTGCGCATCGGCGTCGAAGGCCCGGCAGTGCCCGTCCGGGGAGAGGATGCCGCCCTGCTCGTAGCGGTAGCCGTCGCGCAGCGGCACGCTGACCGAGACCCCGCCGGCCAGCGCGATGTCGCACTCGCCGTTGAGCAGGCTCTGCACCGCCAGGTGCACCGCGGTCAGCGAGGTGGAGCAGGCGGTCTGCACGGTCATGCTCGGCCCGGTCAGGTTCAGCTTGTAGGAGACCCGGGTGGCGAGGAAGTCCTTGTCGCTGGAGATCAACGTCTGGTAGCTGCCGGCCGCGTCCACCGCCCGCTGGTTCGCCAGCAGGTTGAACAGCAGGTACGAGTTGAGGCTCGCCCCGGCGAAGACGCCGATCCGCCCGTCGAAGGTGTGCGGGTCGTACCCGGCCGTCTCCAGCGCGGCCCAGACACATTCCAGGAAGACCCGGTGCTGCGGGTCGAGCACCTCGGCCTCCCGCGGGTGGAAGCCGAAGAAGCCCGCGTCGAAGAGGTCCGCGTCCGCCAGCACCCCCTTGGCCTTCACGTAGTTCTCGAGCCCGATCAGCTCCGGGTCGACCCCGGAGTCGATCAGCTCCTCGTCGGAGAGGCGGACGATCCCCTCCTGCTCGGCCACGAGGTTGGCCCAGAGGGTCTCCACGTCGGCGGCGCCGGGGAAACGCCCGGCCATGCCGATGACGGCGACCTGGTTCAGGTCCTCGGCTGCGTCTGACACGTGCCTCACCTACCGTTCATGCCCGCGCCCGACGAGCGGCGGCCTGTTGACGTCGACTCAGGGACTGCCGGCGGTGCTCGGCGCGGTCCTCGGCGCCGGCCAGGAGATCGGCGCCGGCGCCGGGCCGGTTGAGGTGGGCGGCGAGCGTGCCGACGGTGGGGAACTGGAAGAGTTCGACCAGGGTCACGTCCCGGCCGGCCGCCGCGACGAGCCGGGCCCGCGCCTCGGCCAGCAGCAGCGAGTGGCCGCCCAGTTCGAAGAAGTTGTCGTCCACCCCGACCTGGTCCACGCCGAGCAGCTCGCGCCAGATACCGGCGATGGTCCGCTCCAGCTCGCCGCGGGGGGCGACGTACGGGCTGCGCAGTTCCGGGCGGGCCAGGTCCGGCTCGGGCAGCGCCTTCCGGTCCACCTTGCCGTTCGGGGTGAGCGGCAGGGCCGGCAGGGCGGTGAACACCGACGGCACCATGTACTCGGGCAGCTGCTCCCGGAGCCGGGCGATCAGCTCACCGGTGCTCGGCACGGCCGGCCCGGCCAGGTACGCCACCAGCCGGGTGTCCCCCGCGTGCGTCCGGGGCACCACGATCGCCTCGCTGACCCCGGCGCACCCGGTCAGCGCCGCTTCGATCTCGCCCAGTTCGATCCGGAAACCGCGCAGCTTCACCTGGTGGTCGAGGCGGCCGAGGTACTCGATCGCGCCGTCGGCGCGGATCCGGCCCAGGTCACCCGTCTTGTAGAGCCGGG
>NZ_JAPDPH010000265.1 GCF_026013475.1 Micromonospora yasonensis
GTCGATGCCGTGCGCGGCCAGGGCGGCCCGGAAGCCGGCGTCGCGGGCGGCACCCGGCACGGTGTCGAGCGGGCCGTTGACGAAGCCGATCCGCCGCCGCCCGGCCGCGACCAGGTGCTCGACGGCCAGCCCCACGCCGGTACGCGAGTCGGTACGGACGTTGTCCACCGGCGCGTCGGCGCCGAGCTGGCCGACCACCACCACCGGCACCGGGCTGTCCACCAGCGCGGTGAGGTGGTCGTCGGTGACCCGGATCGGGGAGACGATCATCCCGTCCACGTAGCGGTGGGCGAGCCGGCGCAGCAGGGCGGTCTCGTTGGCAATCTGCCCACCGGTGGCGTGCACCAGCAGCTGCCGGCCGGAGGCGGCGACGACGGACTCGATGGCCCGCATGATCTCGACGTAGACCGGGTTGCCGATGTCCTCGACGGCGAGGGCGATCAGGCCGGTGCGCTGCGACTGGAGCGAGCGGGCGATGGCGTTGGGCACGTACCCGACCTCGGCCGCCGCCGCGCGCACCTTGCGGATGGTCTCCGGGCTGCCGCCGACGCCGTTGAGCACGCGTGAGGCGGACGCGATCGAGACACCGGCGCGGGCGGCGACGGTGTGGACGGTGGGTCGACCGTCGGCCGACTCCTGTAAACGTTTACGACCCACGTCCCACACCTCCAACTGCCTGCTGTAAACGTTTCCGGGAGTCTGCGCCCGGCTCGACGGTCAGGTCAAGGGCTCGTTACGAAAACGTTTCCAACCATGCGTGAGCTGGGCCGCCGCTCGCTCGGCACCCGAACGCTTCCGCTACGGAACGTGGCCCCGGTCCTCCCGGGAGCCGCGCAGGTGGTCGGGGTCGACCCGTCGCCGGTGATGCGCCGGATGGCGGTGCGCAGGTGCGCCGGGGCGGTGGCGGCAGGCCGGGTGGACGTCCGGTCGGGCCGGGCGACGGACACCGGCGCGCCGGGCGGGTCGTTCGACCACGTGGTGTCGGTGAACAACGTGCTGTTCTGGGGTGACATCGCCGGTGGGATCGCGGAGCTGCACCGGGTCCTGCGCGACGGGGGAAGGGCCGTGGTGGCGTTCCACAGTGGCACCGGCCCGTCCCGGCGCGCCCGACGGGTCGGGCTGCCGGAGGACGTGGCGGTTCGGCTGCACGTGGCCATGGCCGCGGTGTTCGGTGACGCCACTCGGCACGATCTGACCCACCTCGTGGCGTTCTCGGCGGTGCGTGGCGCGCGGTAGGTGTCGCGGACCCGGCGGCTCCGGCGTCCGATGGAGACCGTCATCCGGTTCCGCGTTCCGCCCGGATTGGCCGCACTGGCCCACTTTCGCCCCTCCGATGGCGGCGTCGAGCCGCAACGGATCCATTTCTGCCGCAGCAAACCTCTAGCGCTCGGCGCAGTCGCGGCAATATTCTCCGTTCCGCGCGCGAATTCTGAAGTTCCTTTTCACGCCCTCGCCCTGGCCGGCCACAGAGGAGATGACATGCACTTCGACCACCCCGAGTTGGACCGGCGTACCCTGCTGCGGGCCGGACTCGGCGCCGCCGCGGTCGCGGTCGTCGGAAGCGAGCTCGCCTTCCCGGCCGCCGCGCAGGCGGACCCGGGCGCGGACCTCGACTGGATCATCAGCTGCGACGGATGGGGGGCCCGCCCGCCGGCGGACCCGCTGTCGATCAGCGCGATCGCCACCAACAAGATCATCGTGCACCACATGGCGTTCCCGAACAGCACCGACTACTCGGAGGAGCACGCCAAGCAGCTCGCCCGCGACTGCCAGAACCTGCACATGGACGTGAACCGCTGGTCGGACACCGGGCAGCACTTCACGGTGAGCCGGGGCGGGTACGTCACCGAGGGCCGGCACGGCAGCCTGGAGCGGCTGCGGGCCGGCGACCGGCAGATGATCTCGGCGCACTGCCCCGGCGAGAACGGCCGGGCCATCGGCATCGAGAACGAGGGCACGTACGTCACCGAGACGCCGCCGCAGGAACTGCTCGACACCCTGGTGAAGCTCTGCACCACCATCTGCCAGCAGTACGGCCTGCACGCGCACGACATCTTCGGGCACTGGGACTTCCGGGCCACGCTGTGCCCCGGGGCGATGTTCTACCGCGAGTTCCCGACCCTGCGCCGCCGGGTCTTCGCCAAGCTCGGCACCGACCTGGCCGACGTGCCGGCGCGCCGCTGGCCCGACATCTGGCGCTTCGTCGGCGGGCCGGTGGTGAAGGTGGCGCAGTACCTGCTCACCTACCGCGGCTACGCCGTCCCGGTCACCGGCGTCTTCGACGCCGCCACCGTCGCGGCTGTGCAGGACTGGCAGGCGCGCAACGGCATCCCGGTCGACATCGACGCCACCCTCACCCCGGCGACCTGGGAGACCCTCGCGCCGGAGCTGGACAAGGACGCCACCGGCATCCCGGTCAACGCGGTGCAGTTCATGCTCAACTCCAAGGGTTACGCCGACGTCGCCATCACCGGCGAATACGACTGGGTGACCAAGAAGGCCCTCAAGGACCTGCAGGAACTGCACGGTCTGGACCCCAACGGCAAGGTCAGCACCACCACCTGGTGCGCCCTGGTGGGGGGTGTGGTGCGCCAGTCGTTCCAGAAGGACTGACGGCGCACCGGCGGGGAGAGCGGTGGGGGCGGCAATGGCGCCGCCCCCACCGCGGCCTGTCCGGCCCCGGCGCGACTCGCCCGTCACGCCTCGTTGTCCCTGTCGTACCGGGCTGCGACGATGGCGCTGGTCAAGGACGAAGGAGGGTCGCACAATGGCGTCTCGGCTCAACCCGTACCTCAGCTTCCGTGACAACGCGCGGCAAGCCATGGAGTTCTACCAGCAGGTGTTCGGCGGCACCCTGACGCTGAGCACCTTCGGCGAGTTCGGTAACCCGGATCCGGCGGTGGCCGACAAGGTCATGCACTCCCAGCTGGAGACCGACAGCGGTTACACCCTGATGGCCTCCGACACCCCGCCGGAGATGGAATACAACCCGGGCAACAACATCTCGATCAGCCTCAGCGGCGACGACGCCGACGAGCTGCGCGGCTACTGGCAGCGGCTCTCCGACAGCGGCACCGTCATGATGCCGCTGGAGAAGCAGATGTGGGGCGACGAGTTCGGCATGTGCGTGGACCGGTTCGGCATCGCGTGGCTGGTCAACATCGCCGCGCCCCAGGCCGCCTGAGCGCCGGGAGGGGCTGCCCGAACGGCGGTGTCCACACTGGTCCCAGCGGCGCTAGCGTACGCGGATCCGGCCGGAGAGGACCAGACATGGACAGCAGCAATCGTTCGCACCTTCGACGCCTGGCCAGGCTGGCCACCGCGGCCGCCGTCGCGGTGGCCAGCCTGGGGCTCCTCGCCCCGCCGGCCCAGGCGGAAGCGGGGCCCAAGGTCGCGGTGCTGACCCGCAACCTCTACCTGGGCGGGGACCTCACCCCGTCGATCGCCGCGCCGACCCTGCCGATGTTCCTGGCCGCCAACGCGGCCCTGCTGCGCCACGTGGACCTGGTCGACTTCCCGGCCCGGGCGGCGCTGATCGCCGACGAGATCCGCGAGCGCAAGCCCGACCTGGTCGGCCTGCAGGAGGTGGCGCTCTGGCGCACCGGACCGATCGGCGACCCGGCCCCGGCCACCGAGATCCGGTACGACTACCTGGCGCTGCTGACCGCCGAGTTGGCCACCTCCGGGCACCCGTACGACGTCGCCGTGGTGCGCGAGGAGGCGGACCTGGAGGCCCCGGCCGGGGCGCCGTACCTGCGGGACGTCCGGCTCACCATGCGGGACGTAATCCTGGTACGGCACGGTGGCCGGGTCAAGGTGACCGGCACCTCGTCCGGCAACTTCGCCGACAACCTGGTCTTCCCGCTCGCCGCGACCGGCGGCACCGCCACGAGCACCCGCGGCTGGACGGCGGTGGACGCCGTGCTGGGCAGCCGGCCGTTCCGGTTCGTCAACACCCATCTGGAGGCGTTCCACCCCGGCGTACGCCTGCTGCAGGCGCGGGAGCTGCTGCGCGGCCCGCTCGACGCCTCCGGCCGGCTGATCCTCGTCGGTGATCTCAACAGCGGGCCCGAACTGCCCGACCCGAACAACCGGCTCGCCTACCTCGCCCTGGCCGCCGGCGGGATGGTCGACACCTGGCCGATCCTGCACCTCGGCGACCCCGGCTACACCGCCGGGCTGGGCGACGACCTGACCGAGCCGGCCGACGACGTCGAGCACCGGATCGACATGGTGCTGGTCCGCGGCACGATCGCGCCGGTGGCCAGCGAGGTCTTCGGCGCTGCTCGGCAGACCCCCGACGGCCGGTGGGCGTCGGACCACCTGGGTCACCAGGCCGTGCTCGCGTTGCAGTGACCGGGGCGAAAGGTCGGCATTCACCCGTGGTGAACGGCACCTATCCCGATCGATGGAACTCCATCGATCATTACCCGAAGGTAGATATGAGCCATTCTCACCTCCGGGTGTGACGCCCGGGCGCGGAGGGCGAGACGTCGGCACAGCGGCAGCCGGGCGTACCACCGGCCCGGCTCCGCACCCCCGGAGGATCCGCCATGACCCGTCCCACCACCCGTGCCCGGCTCGCGGCCCTGACCGCGGCTCTCACCACGGCGGCGAGCGCCCTGACCGTCGTCCCACCGTCACCGGCGCTCGCCGCCACCACCTTCGCCCCCAACGACTACTGCCTCGGCCAGTGCGCCGACGTCCTGCCCCCGGGCGAGAACGGCAACGCCACCCTCGCCGCGATCCTCGCCCACCAGCTCCTCGGCACCCGCCCCGCCCACTCCAGCGACCAGCTCGACGAGTACGCCAACCTGGTCTACCACTACGCCGGGCTCACCGACGAGCAGATCGCCCGGTTTTACCAGGACGCCTCGTTCGGCGTGCCCGACGCGCAGGTGGAGAGCCGGATCCAGCCCCGCGCCGACGTGACCATCGTGCGCGACTCCGCCACCGGCGTACCGCACATCACCGGCACCACCCGCTCCGGCACCATGTACGGGGCCGGCTTCGCCGGAGCACAGGACCGGCTCTGGGTGATGGACCTGCTCCGGCACGCCGGACGCGGCACCCTCACCTCCTTCGCCGGCGGCGCCCCCGGCAACCGCGACCTGGAACAGAGCATCTGGGCCAACTCCCCGTACACCGAGGCCGACCTCCAGGCCCAGGTCGACGCGCTGCGCCAGCAGGGCACCCGGGGCCAGCAGCTCCACACCGACGTCAGCGACTACATCGCCGGTGTCAACGCCTACATCGACCAGTGCGTCGCCGCCGACAACTGCCCCGGCGAGTACAACCTCACCAGCAACGGCAGCCCGAGGCACTTCACGATGACCGACCTGATCGCCACCGCCGGCGTCGTCGGCGGGCTCTTCGGCGGCGGCGGTGGCGCCGAGATCCAGTCCACGCTGGTCCGGATCGCGGCCCGCGCCAGGTACGGCACCACCACCGGCGACCAGGTGTGGCAGGCGTTCCGGCAGCAGAACGACCCGGAGACCGTGCTGACCCTGCACGACGGCCAGAGCTTCCCGTACGGCGCGGCCCCCGACAACGCGCCCAGCGTCGCCCTGCCCGACGCCGGCACCGTCACCGCCGAACCGCTGGCCTACAACCGGACCGGCTCCGCCGCCGCCACCCTGACCAGCGGCGGCAGCACGGCGACCGACGGGCTGCTCAGCGGGCTCGCCGGGGTGAAGGCGCACGGCATGTCCAACGCCGTGGTGATCTCCGGCCGCCACACCACCAGCGGCAACCCGATCGCCGTCTTCGGCCCGCAGACCGGCTACTTCGCGCCGCAACTGCTCATGCTGCAGGAGTTGCAGGGCCCCGGTGTCAGCGCCCGCGGCGCGGCCTTCGCCGGCCTGAACCTCTACGTGCTGCTCGGTCGCGGCCAGGACTACGCCTGGAGCGCCACCTCCGCCGGCCAGGACCTCACCGACACCTACGCGGTGCCGCTGTGCACCACCGACGGGAGCGCCCCGACCCTGCAGTCGAACCGCTACCTCTACCACGGCCAGTGCCTGGCCATGGAGGTCCTCGAACACACCAACTCCTGGACGCCCACCCTGGCCGACTCCACCCCGTCCGGCTCGTACACGTTGCGCGCGCTGCGCACCAGATACGGCCTGGTCTCCTACCGGGGACTGGTGAACGGGCAGCCGGTGGCCTTCACCAAGCTGCGCTCCACCTACCGACACGAGGCCGACTCGGCGATCGGCTTCCAGGCGTACAACGACCCGGCGGCGATGGGCTCGGCGGCGGCGTTCCAGCAGTCGGCGGCCGACATCGGGTACGCGTTCAACTGGTTCTACGTCAACTCCACCGAGGCGGCGTACTACAACTCCGGGTCCAACCCGGTCCGCCCCGCCGGCACCGACCCGAACCTGCCCACCCGGGCCGAGGCCGCGTACGAGTGGCAGGGCTGGAACCCGGACACGAACACCGCCACCTACACCCCGGCCGGCGCCCATCCCCGGTCGATAGACCAGGACTACTACGTCAGCTGGAACAACAAGCAGGCGAAGGACTACGGCGCCGCCGACGGCAACTTCAGCTTCGGCGCGGTGCACCGGGGTGACCTGCTCGACGGCCGGGTACGCGCGGCGCTCGCCCAGGGCAAGCTGGACCGGGCCGCGGTGGTCCGGATCATGGCCGACGCCGCCGTCACCGACCTGCGCGGCCAGGAGGTGCTCGGCAACCTGCTGCGGGTGCTCACCAGCCAGCCGGTCAGCGACCCGGCCCTGGCCGACGCGGTGACCAAGCTCCAGGCCTGGCAGCAGGCCGGCGCCCGCCGGATGGAGACCAGCCCCGGGTCGAAGGTCTACCAGCACGCCGACGCCATCCGGATCTTCGACGCCTGGTGGCCGCTGCTGGCCGCCGCCGAGTTCCGGCCCGGCCTCGGCGGCGACCTCTACGGCGCCCTGGTCGACGCCATCGAGGTCAACGAGGCGCCCTCCGGCGGCCAGAACGGCGGCCGCGACGGCAGCGCCGTCTGGGCGCTGCAGGGCCAGCCGCACAAGGGCTCGTCGTTCCAGTACGGCTGGTGGGGCTACGTCGACAAGGACATCCGTGCCGTGCTCGGCGACCCCGTCGCCGGCGGCCTGGGCCGCACGTACTGCGGCAACGGCAACCTGAGCGCCTGCCGGCAGGCGCTGCTGGACGCCCTCGGCCGGGCGGTCGCGCTGCCGGCGACCACGGTCTACCCCGGCGACTCGCACTGCGGGGCCGGCGACCAGTGGTGCGCCGACGCGATCGCCCAGTCCGGGCTCGGCGGCATCACCCACCCGCTGATCGCCTGGCAGAACCGCCCCACCTACCAGCAGGTCGTCTCCTTCCCGGCACGGCGGGGCGACGACGTGACCAACCTGGCCCAGGGGCGGAGCGCCACCGCGTCCAGCACCCAGTTCCTCACCAGCTACACGCCGGACAAGGCGGTGGACGGCAGCCTGAGCAGCCGTTGGGGCAGCAGCTACACCGACAACCAGTGGATCCGGGTCGACCTCGGCTCCGCGCGGACGGTCCGGCGGGCGGTGCTGCGCTGGGAGGCCGCGTACGGCAGCGCGTACCGGATCGAGGTCTCGAACGACGGCAGCACCTGGCAGACCGCGTTCAGCACCACGGCCGGCAACGGCGGCGTGGACAACGTGACCTTCACCCCGGTCACCGCCCGCTACGTACGGATGTACGGGGTGAAACGGGCCACCTCGTACGGCTTCTCGCTCTACGAGTTCGAGGTCTACGCGAAGTGATCATCCGGTGAGCGGCCGGCCGGTGGCACGACTGCACCGGCCGGCCGACGGAATACGATCATCGGATGAGCGGCGGCACCGTACCGATCGGCCCGACCCTGGTCGTCGCCCTCACCGCGCTCACCCTGGCCGGCGCGGCGGTGCTCCGGTTCAGCGGGCTCGGCCGGGCCCGGACCATCCTGACCGCGGCGGGGCGGGCCACCGTCCAGCTCGGCGCCGTCTCCCTGGTCATCGTCGCGGTACTGGGCGCCTGGTGGAGCACGGCGCTGTTCATCCTGCTCATGTACGCGGTCGCGAGCGTCACCGCACACCGGCGGATCGGCCCGGCCGGACCACGTCGGGTCGCCCCGCTCGCCATCGCCGCCGGGGTGGCACCGAGTCTCGGCGTACTCCTGGCCAGCCGGGCGTTGCCGGCCACGCCGCTGGTGGTGCTGCCGACGGCGGGCATCCTGATCGGCGGGGCGATGACCGCGACCAGCCTCGCCGGCCGGCGTACCCTCGACGAGCTGCGCACCCGGCACGGCGAGTACGAGGCGGGCCTGACCCTGGGGCTGCTTCCCCGCGACGCCGCGCTGGAGATCTGCCGACCGGCGGCCGGGCAGGCTCTCGTCCCGGCGCTGGACCAGACCCGCACGGTCGGCCTGGTGACCCTGCCCGGTGCGTTCGTCGGGGTGCTGCTCGGCGGTGGCGGCCCGATCCGCGCCGGGGCCACCCAGCTGCTGATCCTGCTGACCCTGCTGGCCGTCGAGGCGGTGGCGATCGCGCTGGCGGTGGAGCTGATCATCCGGGACCGGGCGCGCACCGCGCCCTGAGCCGGCGCGGGTGTACCGGGGCGACGAAGGGGTACAGCCGGCCCGATGACCAGGGTCCGCAGCCTGCGCGTCCGGCCCGACCTGCTCTATGTGGCGAGCGGGTGGAGCACCCTGGTCACCGACGTGCGCGGCCGGATCAGCGGCACCGAC
>NZ_JAPDPH010000266.1 GCF_026013475.1 Micromonospora yasonensis
CGCCCTGCCGCTGCTGATCCGCAACCCGGGCGGCCTGGTCGTCGAGATCGGGGACGGCACCAAGGACTACAACGACACCGCCTACCGGCTCTCGGTCTTCTACGACCTGGCCAAGGTGTCGGTGAACCGGCTCGCCTTCACCCAGGCGCACGAGCTGGCCCCGCACGGCGGCACGGCGGTCGCGCTCACCCCCGGCTGGCTGCGCTCGGAGGCGATGCTGGAGCATTTCGGGGTCACCGAGGCCAACTGGCGCGACGGCGCGGCGAAGGAGCCGCACTTCGTCATGTCGGAGACGCCGGCCTTCGTCGGGCGCGCGGTGGTCGCCCTGGCCGCCGACCCGGACCGGGCCCGCTGGAACGGGAAGTCCGTGGACAGCGGCGGGTTGTCCCAGGTGTACGGCTTCACCGACCTCGATGGCACCCGCCCGCACTGGGCGCGCTATCACGACGAGGTGGTCAAGCCCGGCAAGCCGGCGGACGACACCGGCTACCGCTGATCCTCCGGTCCCGCCTCGTACAGCGCGGCGGACCGGCGGGCCGCCTCGGCGAAGCGGGCCCGCAGCTCCGGCGGGTCGAGCACCTCCACCTCCGGGCCGAGCCCGAGCAGCACGGTGTACGCCACCGGGACGGACTCGACGGGCAGCCGGGTCACCACCCACCCCTGCCCGTCGGGTTCGCCCGCCCCGGCCACCGCCTCCGCGTACGCGAAGGGGGCCTCCGCGACGTGCCGCAGCGCGCGCAGGCCCGCGGGGCTGAGCCGGACGGTGACCTCGGCGCGCAGCATCGACCGCAGGAACGCCTCCGCCTGCTCCCGCCAGTACGCCCCCAGGTCGAAGCCCTCGTCCCGGTCGAAGCTGTCGTCGCCCGCGGCCACGCCCACCACCCGGTCCACCCGGTACGTCCGGTACCCGTCGCCGACCCGGCCGACCAGGTACCAGACGCCGCTCTTCAGCACCAGCCCGTACGGCTCGACCGTGCGGGTCACCTCCCGCTCGCCGCGCCGGTAGCGCAGCTCGACCACCCGGTCCCGCCAGACCGCGCGGGCCAGCTCGGCCAGCCACGCCGGGGGCGTCGACTCGCGGAACCAGCCCGGCACGTCGAGGTGGAACCGCTGCCCGGTCCGGGCGGGCGCGTCGCGCAGGCTCGGCGGCAGCGCGGCGAGCACCTTCAGCTCGGCGGCGGCCACCGCGTCGGCCAGGCCCATGTCGCCGGCCGGTCCGGGCAGCCCGGCCAGGAAGAGGGCCTCCGCCTCGTCCCGGGTCAGCCCGGTGAGCCGGGTCCGGTAGCCGCCGAGCAGGCGGTAGCCGCCGGCCCGGCCCCGGTCCGCGTACACCGGCACCCCGGCGGCGGAGAGCGCCAGCACGTCCCGGTAGACGGTGCGCTCGGAGACCTCCAGCTCGCGGGCCAGTTCGGCCGCGGTCATCGTCTCCCGTGACTGGAGCAGCAGCACCAACGAGATCAGCCGGGACGCGCGCACCCGCCCATCCTGCCCCGCCGTGGCCCGGGTAGGGCTGTCCCCACCCTTGCAGATACGAGGTCACCGTGTGTTGCTCGGACCGCCTGGTGACGAGGCTGAGGACATGCGAATTCACGGAGCTGGTGGACCGGTCGTCGAACTGGTCGATGTGGTGCGGAGGTATGCCGGTGGCAACGGTGCGCCCGCGCTGGCCGGCGTCACGGTCGCCTTCGAGGCCGGGACGTTCAGCGCGGTCATGGGGCCGTCCGGTTCGGGGAAGTCCACCTTGCTGCAGTGCGCCGCCGGGCTGGACCGGCCGGACGGCGGCCGGGTCCGGCTCGCCGGGCAGGAGCTCGGGACGCTGCGCGAGCCGAAGCTCACCCAGGCCCGCCGCCGGCGGGTGGGCTTCGTGTTCCAGTCGTACAACCTGATGGACTCCCTGTCGGTGTGGCAGAACGTGCTCCTGCCACAGCGGCTCGCCGGTACCCGGCCCGACCGGGCCTGGGCCCGTGAGGTTCTGCACCGGGTCGGCCTCGCCGGGCGGGAGAACGACCGGCCCGGGCAGCTCTCCGGCGGGCAGCGGCAGCGGGTCGCGCTCGCCCGGGCGCTCGCCGGCCGACCCGAGGTGATCTTCGCGGACGAGCCGACCGGAGCCCTCGACCTCGGCGCCGGCCGGGAGGTGCTCGCGCTGCTGCGCGAGGCGGTGGACGAACTGCGTACCGCGGTGGTGATGGTGACCCACGACCCGGCGGCGGCCGCTTGGGCCGACCGGGTCGTCTTCCTGGCCGACGGTCGGGTGGTCAGCGAACTGGCCGACCCGACGGTGGACACGGTGGCCGCGCGGATGACGGCGGTGACGGCCGCATGATCCGCCTCGCGATCGGAACGCTGCGCCGCCACCGGGGCGCCTACCTGGGCACCTTCCTCGCCGCACTGCTTGCCGTGGCGCTGCTGGCCGGCGCCGGCCTGCTGCTCTTCTCGGTGCTCACCGCGACCCCACCGGCCGACCGGTTCGCGGCCGCCACGGCGGTCGTCTCCGGCACCCGCGACGTCACCCTCACCACGACGAGGGAGAAGCACAAGAAGGGCAAGACCAAGACGAAGACCGAACGGCTCAGCGGTGCGGGGACACTTCCCGCGGACCTGGCGCCCCGGCTGGCCGCGCTGCCGGGAGTGGCCCGGGTCGTCCCGGACGCCGCCTTCCCGGTCGAGTTGGCCACCACCGCCGGGCCGGTGCGCGGCGCCGACGTCGCCCCGGTGATCGGGCACGGCTGGTCGTCGGCCGCGCTCACCCCGTACCGGTTGCGTGCCGGACACGAGCCGGCGGCCGGCGAGGCGGTCGTGGACAGCGACCTCGCCGCCCGGGGCGGCCTCACCGTCGGGGACGAGGTCCGGATCACCACCCGCACGGGAGTACGGACCCTGCGGCTGGCCGGCGTCGCCGCTCCCACCGGCCGGGACGCGCTGCCCGCCCAGGGCGCGCTCTTCCTCGCCGATCGTGAGGTGGCCGCGGTCTCCGGCCTCGCCGGCCCCACCGCGGTCGCGGTCCTCGCCGAGCCGGGAGCCGACCGGGCGGCCCTGCTGGCGGCGGTCCGGGCCCGCGTCGGGGGCGCGCCGGTACTGACCGGGGCGGACCGGGTACGGGCGGACCTGCCGGGTGCGCTGCCCGACTACATCGGACCGATTTCCGTCTTCGGCTTCACCATCGGCATCACCGCCTTCGCCGCGATCTTCGTGCTCACCGGCACCGTGGCGCTCGGGGTCCGGCAGCGGCTGCGCGAATTGGCCCTGCTGCGCACCATCGGGGCGACCCCACGCCAGTTGCGGCGGCTGCTCGGCGCGGAGAGCCTGGTGCTCGCCGCCGTCGCCGCGCTGCCGGGGCTGCCGCTCGGCGTGCTCGTCGCCCACCTGGTGGCGGCCCGGTTCCGGCACCTCGGAGTGGTGCCGGCGCAGTTCACCGTACGGATCAACCCGGTGGTGCTGCTGCTCGCCGGGTTCGCCGGGGCACTGGTCACCCTGGTCGCCGCCCGGTTCGCCGGCCGGCGCGCGGTACGGGTCGCCCCGGCCCAGGCACTCGTCGAGACCGTCGTCGCGCCCCGCGGCGGGGTGGCGGCCCGCGCTGCCGTCGCCCTGATCGCCGCAGCCGGCGCGGTCGCCGTGCTGGCCTTCGTGCCGCTCGGTGGTCCGTTCGGCATGGGCATGACCTTCATTTCCTCCGCGCTGCTGCTCTGCGCGGTCGCCGCCGTCGGCCCGCTGCTGGTCCGGCTGGTCTCCGCCGTGCCGGGACGGCTCAGCGCCGGCACCGGTGCGGCGGGCTGGCTGGCCGCCGCCACCACCCGGGTGGAGGTCCGCCGCACCGCGGCGGTGGCGGTGCCCCTGGTGCTGATGTTCGGGATCAACGCGCCGCTGCTGCTCAACGGCGAGCTGACCGCTCGGCTGGCGGAGGACCAGCAGGCGGCACGGCTGGCCGGGGCGGACACCCTGGTCACCGGCGCGGCCGGCCTGCCGCTCGACACCGCGAAGCGGGTGGCCACGCTGCCCGGCGTCACCGGGGCGGCGGCGACCGTGCCCACCCGCGTGGTGCTCGCCCAAGGTGGCAAGCCCCAGGACTACGCCGCGCAGGGTCTGCTCCGCATCGGGTCGGACGACGTCCTCGACCTGGCCGTCGAGGCCGGTGCCCTGAGCGGGGACGGGACGTTCGCGGCGAGTGCCGACCTGGCCGAGGCGTACGGCTGGCGGCTCGGTGACGAGGTGCCGCTCTGGCTCGCCGACGGTGAGCAGGTCGTCCTGCGGCTCTCCGCCCTCTTCACCCGGTATCGCGGGTTCGGCGAGCTAGCCCTGCCGGCCACCCTGGTCGCCGCGCACGACCCGCGCGGTCTGGTCAGCGCGGTCGCCCTGCGGCACTCCGACGGCGCGGTGGCCGAACGGATCGGGCAGCACTGGCCCGAGCTGCGGGTGGTGCCGACCGCGGCGGCGACCCGGACCGACGACGGGAACCAGCAGGGCGCCTGGGAGCTGCTGGTGGTGGTGTCGCTGGGCTTCACGGCGATCGCCGTGGTGAACACGTTCGCCATCTCGGCCGCCGCGCGTCGGCGGGAGTTCGCGGACCTGCGGCTGGCCGGCGCGACGGCCCGGCAGGTGCACCGCCTGGTGGACCGGGAGGCGTTGATCACGGTGCTGGCCGGGCTGGCCCTGGGCGTCGCGGTCACCAGCGCGGTGGTCGTCCCGTTCAGCCTCGCCCAGGATGGCGTGTTCCGGCTGGTGGTGGCACCGGCAACGTACCTGGTGCTGCTCGGCGGAGTGGCCGGGCTCGGGCTGGTCGCCGGTGCCCTTCCGGTCCGGCTGGTGCTGCCGCGGCGCGGCCTGCCGGCCCTCGGGGACCGGTGACCGTCCGCTCTCGGGTCGCCGCCGGTACCTCGGCGGCGGCCCGGGCCGCTACGATCCGGCGCGTGACGACGGCGACCGCCCGGAGCCTGGCGTATTTGGCCGCGGGGATCCTGGCCGGCGCGGCCGGCTTCGCCTGGACCGTGGCCGCGCTGCTCGCCGTCGGCCTGCTCGCGGTGACCCAGCTCGGCGGCCCGGCGTTCCTCGGGGCCGCCTGGGTCACCCGCCGACTCGCCGCCGTCGAACGCCGGCGGGTCGGCTGGGTTCTCGGCCGGCCGCTGGACGAGCCGTACGAGCCGGCCGCCCCGGGCACGGCACGCGAACGGGCCGCCCACGTGGCCCGGCAGCCGGCCACCTGGCGGGACCTGGCCTGGCTGGTGGTGTCCTTCCCGCTGGGCCTGGTGAGCGGGGTGTCCGGACTGGTGGTCACCGCCGTCCTGCTGGGCGCGGTGGCAGCGCCCGCCTGGCTCTGGGCGGTGCCCAACCCCCGGGCGCCGTGGCCGCTGCGAACGCTGCTCACCACCACCCCGGGCCGGTTCACCCTCACCGCTCTCGGGCTGCTGTTGCTGCCGGTCGGGGCCGCGCTGGTCCGGCGGCTGGCCCGCGCGGTGGCTGCGGCCGCCCGCGCCCTGCTGGCTCCCGGCGCGCACCTCCAGCTGGTACGGGAGGCCGCCCGGCTCGCCGAGACCCGCTCCCGGGTGGTCGACGCCCAGGCCGCCGAACTGCGCCGGATCGAACGCGACCTCCACGACGGCGCCCAGGCCCGGATCGTGGCCGCCGGCATGACCCTGGCGCTGGCGGCCCGGAAACTCCGTGCCGACGGCGGCGCCGCGCTGTCCGACGTGGACCTGGCCCGCAGGCAGCTCGACGACGCACTCGCTGAGCTGCGCCGGCTCGTCCGCGGCATCCACCCGCCGATCCTCACCGACCGGGGCCTGCACGCCGCCCTCGCCGCGCTGGCCGCGGACAGCCCGCTCGCCGTTCAGCTGCGCGGCGACCCGGCCGGGCGCTATCCCGCGGCGGTGGAGTCGGCGGCCTACTTCGTCGTCGCCGAAGGGCTGGCGAACGCGGGCAAGCACGCCGGGGCCTCCTGGTGCAGCATCGTGCTGACCCCCACTGCCGGCGCCCTGGCGGTGACCCTGACCGACGACGGCCGGGGCGGCGCCGACCCCACCGGCGGCGGGCTTGACGGGCTGCGCCGCCGGGTCGAGGCGCTGGACGGAAAGTTCACCGTCACCAGTCCACCGGGCGGCCCGACCGTCCTGCACGCGGAGTTGCCATGCGTATCGTGATCGCCGAAGACCTGCTGCTCCTGCGCGACGGGCTGGTGCGGCTGCTGACCGACACCGGCCACGAGGTGGTGGCCGCGGTGGACAATGCGGACGACCTGATCGAGGCCGTCGAGCGGCACCGACCGGACCTGTCCCTGGTGGACGTCCGGCTGCCGCCCGGCTTCCGCGACGAGGGGTTGCGCGCGGCGCTGCGGCTGCGAGCGGACGGGCGGGACGCCCGGGTGCTGATCCTGTCGCAGTACGTAGAGCGGGCGTACGCGGCCGACCTGCTCGCCGACGGCCGGGGTGGAGTGGGCTACCTGCTCAAGGACCGGGTGACCGCGCTCGACGACTTTCTGGACGCGGTGGACCGGGTGGCGGCCGGCGGAACGGTGATGGACCCGGAGGTGGTTCGCCAGCTCTTCACCCGCAACAGCCGGCGGACCGGCGTGGAGGCGCTCACCCCGCGGGAACGCGAGGTGCTGGGGCTGATGGCGCAGGGAATGTCGAACTCGGCGATCTGCGCGGCGTTGGTGCTTGCCCCGGTGAGCGTGGAGAAGCACATCACCAACATCTTCGCCAAGCTCGACCTGCCGCCCGCCGACGACGCGCACCGCCGGGTACGCGCCGTGCTCGCGTATCTGAACGGCTGATCCGCCCGACTAGGCTGTCCGGTCGTGGACGCACCCCGCCTCGCCGCGCCCGTGACCGGCGCCGTCACCCGATTCCTCGCCGGCGCCGGCCTGCTGCTGCGCGGCCTCGCCCTGTACGTCCGCAGCCCCGGGCTGATGCTGCTGGGGATCGTCCCGGCACTGATCTCCGGGGCGCTCTTCGTGGCCGCGTTCGCTTTCCTGCTGTACTTCGTGGACGACCTGGCCGCGTGGGTCACCCCGTTCGCGGACGACTGGTCCGAGGCCTGGCGGGGGCTGATCCGGGTCGTTGCCGGGCTGGCCATCGTCGGGCTGGCCGGGCTGCTCGGGGTAATCACCTTCACCGCGGTCACGCTGGCCATCGGCGACCCGTTCTACGAGAAGATCTCCGAGCGCGTCGAGGACCGGCTGGGCGGCACGCCGGGCGCGGTGGAGGTGCCGTTCTGGGCCTCGCTGCGGCGCAGCATCCTCGACTCGCTGCGGCTGGTGGCGATCTCCGCGCTGGTCGGCGTACCCCTGTTCGCGGCCGGCTTCATCCCGGTGGTCGGCCAGACGGTCGTGCCGGTGGTCGGCGCCCTGGTGGGCGGCTGGTTCCTCGCCCTGGAGCTGGTCGGCGCGCCGTTCTACCGGCGCGGCATGCGGCTGCCGGAGCGGCGGTCGTTGCTCAGGGCGGACCGGCCGGCCACGCTGGGCTTCGGGGTGGCGGTCTTCCTGTGCTTCCTGATCCCGCTCGGCGCGGTACTGGTCATGCCGGCGGCCGTCGCCGGGGCCACCCTGCTGGCCCGCCGATCGCTCGGGCAGTCCGTCGAGGAGGGGTGAGATGGAGACCGTCCTGATCGAGGGGGACATCACCGCGCAGCAGGTCGATGCCATTGTCAACGCGGCCAACTCCTCGCTGCTCGGCGGCGGGGGAGTGGACGGCGCGATCCACCGCCGGGGCGGCCCGGCGATCCTGGCGGAATGCCGGGCGCTGCGCGCCTCCCGGTACGGCAAGGGCCTGCCCACCGGCCAGGCGGTCGCCACCACGGCCGGCAACCTGCCGGCCCGCTGGGTCATCCACACCGTCGGGCCGGTCTTCTCGCCGCGCGAGGACCGCTCGGCGCTGCTGCGCGACTGCTACGCCAACAGCCTCACGGTCGCGGACGGCCTGGGCGCGACGACGGTCGCGTTCCCCCTGATCTCCGCCGGCGTCTACGGCTGGCCGGTCGAGGACGCCGTCCGCCAGGCGCTGATCGTGCTGCGCGCGGCCGCTCCGCTGCACGTCACCGAGGCCCGGTTGGTGCTCTTCGGCGCGGACACCCACGCCGCCGCCGTACGGGTCGCCGGACTCAGGTGAGGTCGCGCAGGCAGGACCACTGGGTGGCCACCGGGCGGTAGCCGAGCCGGGTGTTGACCGCCAGCATCGGCGTGTTCGCCTCGTCGTTGGAGGTGTAGGCGACGCGGACGCCGCCCCGTGCGGCGCGGTGCAGCGCCGCCCGCTTGGCCAGCCCGGCGAGGCCCCGGCCCCGGTGCCCGGGCAGCGTACCGGTGAATGCCGACCACATCCGGTCGCCGTCCCGCTTGACCAGGCTCATCGCGACCAGCGTGCCGTCCACCTCGGCCACCGTGCTGGCCTCCCGGTCCAGCCCCGGGTTGTCCCAGACCTCGTGGTGCCAGATGTCGTAGCCCATCGCGTCCGTCGGGACGTCGCCCGGTTCGTCCAGCGACGCCTCGGCGTCCACCTGGTGGATCCGGCGCGGCTCCACCTCGGCGGCCGGGAGCAGCCGTACGCCCGGCGGTGGCTCGGGCATCGGCGGGGCGGGCCGGAGGTCGAGCGCCGAGTAGCGCATTTCCCGACTGGGCGTGAAGCCGTGCCGACGGGCGAACGGCAGGGACCCGGGCTGGGACCAGGTGAGCACCCGCCGCGCGCCGATGACGCGCAGGTGCCCGAGCGCGGCG
>NZ_JAPDPH010000267.1 GCF_026013475.1 Micromonospora yasonensis
CGTCAACAAGCGATGTGGCGTTCCGATGATCTTTACAGGGCCCGGGAGTCGTGCGACCGTCTGCCCGTGCTCTCCATCGCCTTCAACAACTCCGGAGACGCATCGCCGCAGGTTCCGCTCGGCACCCTCGGAGTTCTCGTCCTTGTGTTCGCCCTCGGAAATCTCGTCCTGCGAGTGTGGGCCGAGCGCCGGCTGCGAGCAGGTGGAACTCTTGCGCGGCCATTCCGAATGCTTCGCCTGTTCGTCGACCACCCGAAGCTCTTCCTCGGCGCGCTGTGCGCGCAGGTCATAGTCGGCATCCTGCTGTCAATCACCGCGATCTTCGTATCTGATCGTTGAACGGTCAGCCTCCGCGACGGTCGGCTACGGCAGCGCATCCTTGAGGTGTCGGAGTCTCCTCGGCGCCCGAGCGGCGGCATCCGCCGTTACCCGCCTCGCCTCTCCGTTGGCTCGTGGCCGGCGTTTGTCGGCTCCGCCTGAAAACTGGATCATTCAGGCGGCGTTGACAGCGTTCATCCGGTCGCGGCTTTGGCGTTCCGCTGGGGCCAGGTTGGGATCAGAGACTGGCAGCTTGGGAATCGCACAAGATCGGTTCGCAGCATGGCGTTTTCGCCTTGTCGCCGTGGCCAACGGCGGCCTCGTATGGCCTCTCGTGACACCATCTTGTGGCCGCGTCAGCCAAGGTCGGCCTCGATCGTTAGTCGCCGCCGGCTGAGAAGACGGCTTGGTACCGCTCCGCATCGTTTTGGTTCGGGAGCGGCTGCCACTTCGCAACGTCGTATCCCGTATCGAGGCTGATGCGTACGCTAGCCATCATCATGATTTCTGCCACCGAGCCGGGCTTCCTGGCCTCGAAACGGCGCATGTACTCCCCGTCTCGATACAGGATCCAGCGGTAACCTGACCAGCCGGCGATGGGCCCTTCGAAGTCGCCTTCATAGACGAGGGTGAAGTTCGGGAAGGCATTACTGTTCGCTTCAGGCATGCGCAGAGTGTCGCAGCAGCGCTCGACGCAGTTCGGCGAGGCTCCCGTTCCGGTTCGGTCTGGTGGCCTGACGCTCAGTTTGGAAGCTCCCAGCGGCCAGGCCGCTCGCCTCTCGTGCCCGCTCGTGACCGTTGCGCCCCGGGGCGACTGGCCCGTGGATGGCCCGTACGCCTCAGACGGCAACGGTGTCATCATCAGCAGCATGAGTGAGGAGCTATCGAAGCGCTGTTCACCGGTGTCGACAAGCCTGACCCTGAGAACCCGTTCAAACCGCCCGTCAACGTCTACCGCTTCAACGCCAGGCAGTTCGACGCGACCAGCGGCAGTTACGACGTGGGCTTCCGCGACTACTCCCCGAGCGTGAGCCAGTTCCTCACACCCGACCACTACAACGACGTCCAGGCGGACCTCCGGCTTGGTCCCGTTCCCTTCGACACCGCCGCTTCGAACAGTCTCGACTTCTGGGAGTGGGCGAAGGGGGCAGGCCGGTCGTTTGTCAATCACGTCAAGGAAGATCCCTGGCAGTTTGCTGGGGAGGTGGCCATCGGTATCGCCGCTGCCGCCGCCGTGGGTCTGGTCTGCGCCACCGGTATCGGCTGCGCCATCCTGGCCGGGATCGCCGGAGGAGCGGCATCCGCGGCCTACGGCTACGGCGTTGACGTCGCACAAGGTGAACACTCCTTCGACGCCGGTGACTTCACTGAGCAGACCCTCATCGGCGCGGGCATCGGAGGAGCCACCGCCGGTATCGGGTACGGCATCGGTCGAGGACTCAGCAAGCTCTTCAAGAAAAGCAAGATGCCCACCAGTTGTCACAGCTTCGCGGCGGGCACGTTGGTCCTCATGGCGGATGGCACCACGAAACGCATCGAAGACATCAAGATCGGTGACGTGGTGCTGGCGACCGACCCGGAGACTGGCCTGACGGTCGCCAAGCGGGTCACCTATCTACACCTCAACCAGGACTGGGATCTCGCCGAAGTCACCGTCCACGACAGCGTCACCGGCGAGACTGAGGTCCTGAAAACAACCTGGCACCATCCGTTCTGGAACGCCAGCGAGGACGCGTGGGTCGACGCCGCTGACCTCAAGCCGGGCACATGGCTACGCGACGACGAAGGCAAGGAGACCCAGCAGGTCGTCGCCGTCCGCACCTGGACCGGCCTGCAGCAAATGCACGACCTCACCATCGCCGACATCCACACCTACTACGTGGTAGCCGGAACGACTCCAGTTCTTGTCCACAACAACAATGGCTGTGTCGAGGTCACCGCTAACGATAACAGTTACTCCATTTCTCATGCGAAGAGTGGGAGTGGTGTAATCGCTGATCTGGACAGCGATGGAATCATCACTCTGATGATGCAGCGTAACGGCGGGTCGCCTATGTCGGGTCGAGAAATGTTCGATCGCGTCATGGCTCATTTTGGTGACCGTGTGAATGGCATCCAGGGCTACTGGGTGTACGGTGATAACCTGGCGGCCTTTAATGCGGCCGTTAGAAACGGTGATCCATTGCGCTCGGCTGCTCGCGGCACGTGGACGGGGCGCCAAGCTGCAAGGTATGGGTTCACCCGGGTTAAAATCCTGATCGCTGATGAGAATCTAGATGGATTCACGAAGGTGTCTGCGATGTTTAGACGAGAACGAGGGTGAGATGGCGCAACCTCAAGATCGGCTGAGTGAAATGGTCGCCGGAATGAGACGAGATGGTGCAGGTCCGTTCGCGGCCGTGGTCCGCCTCAAGGAGCAGAACTTGGTGCAACCTGGCCGAGAGTTCGATGCGGCGCATGCCTTGAAGCGGAGCTACGGTTTGTCGGTGGTGCAGTTGCACGAGGTGGTCGGCTGGCTGAAAGGTGAACGCACCCTGGAGGATGTGAGGAGGGCTCTGCAGGACCGCTCCTGAGTGGCACATCTGGCCGTTCGAAGTTAATCGGGGTTCGCGCCTGGAGTCGACCCAACGTGCGGGGCTCTCAATTCGCCGGTGATCATCTGAGTGTCGAATTCGGATGGTCGCAGTTGAAGAGCGGTGAGCATGGCCAACGATACGTGAGCCTCAGGTCCATAAAACGCGGGGAACGTCATCCTCGATGATTTTGGGGGATTGACCCCTCCGGCCTCAGAAAGGGGTCCCGGGTTGCCGGCCCGGGACCCCTTTCCATCCAGGTAGAGTCGCTACGTATCAGCCGAGCGGGATGGCTGTAGGGTGCCAAAACTGGGTTCCGGCCGGTGGCCTGCGGTTTCGAGGATTCGTTCAGGCGGCTCTGTGGTACTCGTGGACCTCCCAGCCGTCGTCGGCGTTGGACGACGCCGTCGATCGGTACAAGTACATGTGCGCATTCTGGTGACTGCGGAAAGATGCCGCCGAGCGGTGTGCAGTTATTCCGTGCCGGTGACCCTTGCACGGAAGGGATCCGGATGCACGATTCGGTGGAAGCCGCACGGCAGCAGGCGGAGGCTGCACTGAGGTGATCTCAGCAATGATTCGGTCGGAGCCGGTGTTCGCATTGGGTCAAGGTAAGCGCGGCGCTGCAGTGGGCGCCTTGTTAGGTGCGTATCGGGGCACCGAACGCCCTCGCCTGCAGACGTTCGCAACCACCGATAGAACTCAAGAGCTATATAGCTAAGTGCTCCGCCACTCGACCGCGGGGACGGGGCCGTCATAGGTGTCGTGGTGACGCTCGGCCCAGGCGCGGGACGAGAAGAACGGCCGGGTGACCAGGATGTCCCCGGAGCGCTGTGTTCGCAGGACAAGGCCGAGCTCGTCCGAGGCCGGGTCGCCCTGCAACGTGTAATAGAAATAGCCGACGCTGCCGACAAGGAAATGGACGAATCGGTCCTCCAGGTCGGAGGGGATCTGACCGACCAGGTCGCTGCCGCCAAGCGTGACCTGTGGTCCGCGCGTGCCATCGACCGCTATGCAGCAGAGCCGGTCGCTCTCGTCGAAGTATGCGGTCACGGCCGGCTGGGTGAAGACGAGACACAGACCTACCTGTATCAGCGGAGCCGGATCATCCGGCAGCACCTCTCGCCGGTCCGGAATGGTGCCGAGTACCCCGATGACCTGCTCCGAGGACATGCCGAACCGCAACGGGCCGACCCGGACGAGGGGTTCGGCGTCCCAGCGGACCCGGGCTGTCAGGTTGGGGCCGGTATCGGGCTTGAAGAAGTCCTCCGCTGGATCATCGAGCCACTCGGGCGTGAAGAAGCCCGGTTTGGTCAGCACTAGGTCGTGGTAGCGATAGGGGCGGAGAACCAGGCCGAGTCCGTCGTGCCGGGCACTGCGGGCCGGCCCGCCCGTGAGCGGGCCGAGACCGCAGGAGCGGGTGTGTTCGCCCAGTTCGCGCGCCAGCCGCGAGAAGAAGCCGCCGACGAGCCCGATGCCGTTGAGGGTAACCTGTCGGCCGCGCGGCGGTGCGATCGCGACGTAGCACAGGCGCTCGTTCGGTGTGTACCGGGTGTGCAGGCCGAGTTGGCTGAAGGTGGCCTCGGAGACCGTGCTGTAGGGAGGACCACTCGTCGTCATGTTGGCAGATAGATCGAGGGCCCGCTCCACCTCGACGTGACTCATTCCGAAAAGGAGGGGGCCCACGCTCATCTGGGGCTCAAACATCCACGGCGGGCTGGACACCGACGCACCCTAGCTGTAGCCGTCCGAGCCACACGACGCGGCAGCATGGACCGACGCGCCGTCCAGCAACTTGGACAACCCGTCGATGTGAGGTGGCGGGGCCGCCCACGTTTGCGGTGTGCGACGCGTCCGATTCCGACCAGTGGCACGCTGTGGTCGACCGATCTCCTTCGGTAGAGTGTGGGCGTTGATCGTCCGGCGGTGGCCGACGGTCGGAGGGGTGCCGGGATGACTCGAGGGGTCGGGCGGTGGACGCGGGTTGCGCTGCGCCTCGGGCTCCTGCTCGGCGGTGTTGTCGTGGCGTGGGGCGTACACGAGGCCGCCGCCACCACCGCCGCCCGCGCCGCCGACCGTCCACCGTCCGCGCCGGTAGGGGCCGTGGTCGACCTGCTGGGCGACGTTCTCCGCCCAGTCCTCGACGCGACGCCACCCCCGGCACCGCAAGTGCCCACCGACGACGCGGCCGCGCCCACTTCGCCACTGAAACCCGATCCCAGCGCGCTGGCGTTGCCGTACCGGATGGCACCCAGCCGGCCGGCCCCACACCAGGCAGCGGCCCGGCCGGGCCGGATGTCCACCCCGCCAGGCCGCCAAGCCGAGCCACCCGCACGGCTCGGCACGCCGGAACCCGCCGCCGAGACACCCCGCCCGACCGTCAGACTGATCGACGGAAACCTGCTCACACCGGTGGGTGCGGCCCTGCGGGCGGTTATCGAGCCGGTCCGGCCCGGCGTGCTCACGCCGGTGGCCGACGCGCTAAGCCCGGTCACCGACCCCGTCCGGGCCGACGTGCTCGTCCCGGTGGCCGACGCCCTCCGTCCGGTGGTCCGGCCGCTTGCCCCGGTCCTCTCGCCCGTCTGGCACGGGCTGGAGCCGGTGCTGAAGCCGCTGGATCCCGTACTCGAGCCCCTCGAACCGGTGACGGACCTCCTGAATCCGCCCTCCACCGCACCACCCGTGACGACGCCGCCGACGGGCCCGGCCGGCGGCGCGGCGACTGGCCTGGGCTGCAGTGAGTTCCCCACCGGAGCCCAGTTCGCGTCGGCCGGTCCCTCCTCGGGACCTGCCCTCACGGGCACCTCGACGGACCCGCACAGCAGGACGCAACTGTCGTCCCTGCCGCGCGTCGCCCAGCCGGACGGGCCGCACCCGCTGCGGCCGGACGCCGACTCCGCGCCCGCCGCGCCCGCCCCCGCCACCAGTGGATCCGGCGCGTTCGGTGGTGTTCATGGGAACCCCGCTGACGCCCTCACGTCGGTGTGGACGCCGCCCAGCTCGGCGGAGCGCCGCTGCCACCCGACCGGTGGCGACGCTCTCCCGTCCCGCTCGCCCCGCCCGGGGACCCGGCCCGCCTGACCGGCGGGCCGTTGTGTGCCGTCCGCGCGGCACCAGCGGCCTCTGCGCACTCGTCCGCCTGACGGCCCCTGATGGCCCGCGCCGGCCCGCGGCAATCCCGCGACGATCCGGCAACCTTCCGCGCCGTACCCGATCACCATGGTGACCTGGAGTTACCCAATGAACCTGCCCCTGCCCGTCGTCCGCGCCCGTTGGTCCGACATCGACCGAATCGCCGACCTCGTCGCCGGCACTCTTTCTCCCACCGCGGTCGGTGCCTGGCTCGTTCCCGACCAGCGGGACCGGCCGACCCTCCTCGCCGCTGTGGCTCGGATCTGGATCGAACACGCGCTGCTGTTCGGCGAGGCGTTCCTGCTCCCGGACGGCGCCGCCGCCACCGTCTGGTACCACCGCTACCGGCCCATCCCGCCCCCTGCCCGCTACACCGACCGTCTCGCCCACACGTGCGGAGCAAACCAGGACCGGTTCTTGCAACTCGACCAGGCCCTCGCCACGCGGCGGCCCACGGAGGCGCACAACCACCTGGCGCTGCTCGCCGCGCCAAGCCGTGCGGGCTCGGACCGCGCCGCTGCGGTCCTCGCCGGAGCGCAGCAGTGGATGGACACACTCAGCCTGCCCACCTACGCGGAGGCATTCACCAACGCCGACCTCGACCTATTCCAACAGCACGGATACACCCGCCGGGACAGCATTCCCATCAACGGTCACACCACCACCCACTCGATGTGGCGGCCGTCGCCGTTCTGGGACGAGGGTCCAGCCGAAACACTCGCTCACGCGTGCCTCGTCCGCTCGTCCTGCCCTGCAACAACCCGTCCACCGGGTGGGCGCTGCGCTGACCGACCTGGCCTGGCCTGGCCGGGGGTCCCGCTATCGCCGGTCGGCGGGCCGCAGAACAGGCCTGCACTGAGGCGATGTGACATTCTCACCCGCTTGGCCGATAAGACCCAATGACCGCCCTTGTTCAATTCTGGCCGCATCCGCGGCCAGCTGATGGCAGGAGAACACCATGCGATGGATCCGCCCGAACCGATGCGACAACTCCGGCCCGAACTGCCTGGAGGTCGCCGTGACCCCGGACGGTGACCGGGTGCTGCGGAACTCGCAGCGGCCGGACGTCACCATCAAGGTGGACGCGCAGGAGTGGTCAACCTTCATCGACTCGGTATGGGCCGGCCAAAGCTTCTGACCGGCCCCCAACGGCCGGCGGTTGCCGCACGAGCGAGCCCGCGCCGCGAGGTGGTGTCAGTCCTGCCCGGACAGCGGCGGCGGATAGCGCCGCGGGCAAAGGAGCCTCGGCACCGACTGCCGTTCGGCCGCCCGACGACGTGAACATGTGCCGCTCCGCCCCGCCCGGACCGGGCGGGGCGGGGCGGGGCGGGGCGGATAAACCATGTCAGCGGACGTGGGGGCGATATCGCCGTCGTACCACCGGCCGGCCCTCGCCCGCCTTGACCGGGTAGGTAGGACTTCGCCGAGGGTGGTCGTCGGCGGCCGGGCCGCGCGGGCCGGGGCGGTGCGACCGCCGACCGCGAGCAGAACCCCGCCGACGGTGGGCGTCGGTCCGGTCAACCCGACCCGTCGCAACTAGCCTCGGCCGCGCGGCTGCTCACCTACGCCCCCGAGCCGCTTAACGCCGCGGTCCCCGCGCCGACCCAGGCCCGACAGCGGACAGGCCCCCCGGGCCGGACGCAGACCCAGCGGGGGATGCGTCCCAGCCCCTGCGACGGACGTGGCCTCCAACGGCTCAGCGCGGCTAGGGTCAGGCATCAGTCGCGGAGCGCGGGTGATCAGCGGTAGCACCGCCAGGCGTATGGATCCCCAGAATTCGATGTCCGTGCGTAGGCGCCCGAACCGTATGTGTCGCGGCAGGCGACGTCCATGTCGACGACGGACGCGAAGAGAAGCGCCGTGCATTGCCAACGGCCGTCGTTGCGGGGCTCCGCTGAGCCCCTGGCGTGCTGGTCGCAGTACTGCTGGGCCATGGTCGCCACCCCGTCGTTGCCTGATGGGCCGAGCAGGAGTGGACCTGAGCTTCGGGTCTGCGTCGGCGTAGTCAAAGTGCGTGTCGGGGGCGGCGTGACCGACGGGGTGGCGCTCGGTGTGGCGGAACGTGTGACCGATTGTGTGGTCCTGGGCGTGCTGGGGGAGGTGCGGGGTGTCGCGGAACTGGGCACCGTCGACGGCATCTCCGGGAGAGCAATCGGCTGCTCAGACGCCTCCGGCGGGATGGTCGCGGTCGACAGCGGCAGCTCGTTTTCCGGCGGCCGGCCCGCCCCCCACAACAACGCCAGAGCGCAGAGCAGCATCCCGAAGGCGAGCACTCCGACCGCGATCAGCCGGCGCCGCCGCCGGGGCGGCCGTGGGTGGGCATCAAGCGTCCGGTTGTGCCGCACCCGGGCCTGGCCGTCCTCGACCGCCCCAAGGTCCTGGGGGTAGGGCTCTTGGTGGCGGTACTCGTTGCGGCCGGCCTGATCGTCGTGTGGGTCATACCCCTCCTGGAAGTTACCCACCTCCGGTAGGACGTATGTCTCCTGCAGCGCGGTGTACGCGTCCTCGTGGACCGGGTCGGTATCGTTCGGTCCGTACGGCTCCTGGGCTCGCCGTTCGTCCTGGTAGGCCAGCTCGTGCGCGTCGTACGGATAGGTCTGGTCGGGCTCGTAACGCTCCGGCTCGGGGTAGGCCACCGGGTCGG
>NZ_JAPDPH010000268.1 GCF_026013475.1 Micromonospora yasonensis
TGGGCGGATCGCGGCCGGGTCCGCCGCAGTCGGGCCCTCCCGGGCCACAACAGCCGGCCGCGCCAGCACCGCAGCAGCCGGTCCCGCCCGGCTACCCGGAGCCGGCCTGGACACCGGAGAGCGGGGCGACGCCGACGGCCGAGGACTTCGCCCGGCGGCGTCAGGCCAGGCCGGTCGACCCGGTGGCCACCATGGGCGTACGCGCGGTGGTGAACAAGATCGGCCTGGTCCGGCTGCCGCCCGGGCGGCACGAGCAGGAACTCAAGCGGGACATCGAGATGGTCCGCCGCAACTTCGGCGGGCTGCGCCAGGTGACCGTGGTCAACCCGAAGGGCGGCGCCGGCAAGACCGTCGCCATCCTGCTGCTCGCGATGACCTTCGGGCAGAAGCGCGGCGGGTACGTGCTGGCCTGGGACAACAACGAGACCCAGGGCACCCTCGGCATGCGGGCCCAGCAGGACTTCCACTCCCGTACGGTCCGGGACATGCTGCGCGACCTGGCGCAGTTCCAGGGGTCGCACGGCCGGGTCGGCGACCTGTCGCAGTACGTCCGCTCGCAGGGCGAGGGGATGTTCGACGTACTCGCCTCGGACGAGTCGGCCACCGGCGGGGAGATGCTCACCGCCGCCGCGTTCGCCGAGATCCGCGAGGTGGTCAGCCGCTTCTACAAGCTGATCTTCGTGGACACCGGGAACAACGTCCGGGCACAGAACTGGCAGGCCGCGATGGACGCCACCGACCAGCTCGTGGTCACCATGTCGGCCCGTAACGACTCGGCGGAGACCGCCGCCCGGATGCTCGACCACCTGGAGCAGAGCGGCCGGCAACGGCTGGTCCGGCAGGCGGTGACGGTGGTGTCCATGCCGCCGTCCCGCAAGGAGATCGACCTGCCGGCCATCCAGCAGCACTTCGCCGCCCGGACCCGGGCGGTGCTGCTGGCGCCGTACGAGCGGCTCATCGACACCGGCGAGCCGATCCGGTACGGCCAGCTCTCCTCGGCCACCCGGGACGCGTGGCTGAAGATCGCCGCAGCGGTGGCGGAGGGGCTGTAACGCTGACGCACGACGGCCGGCCACGCCGGGCCGGCCGTCGTGCCACGGGTCAGTGGCTGGCGAGGGCGTCCGCCGCGGCCGGGTCGCAGTCGCGCAGGAACTGCGCGCAGCGCGCCGCCTCGTCCGCCTCGCCGATCTCGCCCGCCGCACGGGACAGCACGTAGAGGCAGCGGAGGAAGCCCCGGTTGGGCTCGTGCGACCAGGGCACCGGGCCGTGCCCCTTCCAGCCGCTGCGCCGCAACTGGTCCAGGCCCCGGTGGTAACCGGTACGCGCGTACGCGTACGCCGGGATGACCTGGCCCGCGGCCAACGCCCGGGCGGCAAGGGCGCCCCAGGCGGCGCTGTGGCTCGGGAAGCGGGCCGCGACGTCGGCGAACGCCTCGTCGGTGTCCTGCTCGGCAGCCGCGGCCAGCGCGGCGTCGGCCTCCTCGTGCGCGGGCAGGAGAGTGGCCGGTGGCTCAGGCAACAGGTTCTGCATCGCCTCATTCAACCCGCTTCGCACTGCGGTACGCGATAGCCTTCGCCGACCCGCTCGGCTGAACGGCTGAGGGTTTCGTCACGCCTGCGGCCCGCCGGCCACGTACCTGCGGCCCGCCGCCCGGTACCCGCGGCCCATGCCGCGCGAAGGTGTTTTCCACTACAACTAATGGTCCGGAGCCTCCCCAGGACCCGGTTATGCAGGAGCCCGCCGGCCTGGCCGGCGGGCTCCTGTCGCTCCCGGACCCGTACGCCGGTTTGCCGGCTTGCCCGGCGCGGGCAGGATGATCTGGTGCCGACCCCACCTCCCGCGGACGTCATCGAGCCGCACGACACCAGCATCGACGAGATCGAGACCCGGGCCGAGTTCGACCGGCGGATGGCCGAGGGCACCCTCGCCGGCCTGACCGTGCAGGGCCTCCGCCTCGACCTCGATCCGGTCCCCGACCTGCGCGACATCGAGGTCACGGGCACCCTCTTCGTGGGGTGCCGGTTCGCCGACCGGGAGGTCGGCGCGGACCTCGTCCGGCGTGGCGCCAATGTCGTCCCGCCCTTCTCCGGGCTGCCCTACCCCACCCAGCCGGCCCACCTCTACACCGCCGACGACCTGGCCGCCGGCTTCACGGAGGGCGGGTTCGCCGGGATGTACGACACCCGGGTGTACGCGCACTTCCGGGCGCACGGCGGGGCGCTGCCGGACGTCCGTGAGGCGCTCGGCCAGCGGCTGCACGACCACGGGGTGGACAACGCCCTGGCCGACGCCACCCGGACCTGGCTGGCGGTGCACGGACCGCAGTCCGTGGTGGGCGTGATGGGCGGGCACGCGGTGCCGCGCGGCAGCGCCGCGTACCGGATGGCGGCGGTGCTGGGCTGGGAGCTGGCGCGGGCCGACCGGCTGGTGGTGACCGGCGGCGGCCCCGGCGTGATGGAGGCGGCCAACCTGGGCGCGTTCCTCGCCGCCTGGCCGGCGGAGGAGCTGACCACGGCGATCGACGTACTCGCCACCGCGCCCGACTTCACCGACCACGACCGCTACACCGAGGTGGCGTTGCGGGTCCGGGCGACGTACGCGGCCGGCCCCGCGTTGCCCACCCCCCGCCCGGCCGCCGTCGGCACCGAGTGGGCCCGCTCCGGCGGGCTGGCCATCCCCACCTGGCTGTACGGGCACGAGCCGGCGAACCTGTTCGCCGGGCGGATCGCCAAGTACTTCTCCAACGCCATCCGGGAGGACACCATCCTGCGGCTGGCGCGGGGCGGGATCGTCTTCGCACCCGGCCGGGCCGGGACGGTGCAGGAGGTGTTCCAGGCGGCCACCAAGACCTACTACGGCACCGACGGGGCGAGCGGGGCGTACGTCTTCCTGGACCGGACGTACTGGACGAACGAGCTGCCGGTCGAGTCGCTGCTGCGTCCGCTCTTCGCCGCCTCCCCGTTCGGCGACCTGTCCGCCACCGTGCACCTCACCGACGACGTCCACGAGGCGGTCCGAGTGCTGACCGGGTGAAAGGAGGGGCCCCTTTTTAACAGACGTCTGTTAAAAAGGGGCCCCTCCTTGTCAGGTCACTTCATCTTGGTGCCGGTGGAGCGCAGGGCCTCGCAGGCCTCGACGACCCGGGCCGCCATGCCGGCCTCGGCCGCCTTGCCCCAGACCCGCGGGTCGTACATCTTCTTGTTGCCGACCTCGCCGTCGACCTTGAGCACGCCGTCGTAGTTGCGGAACATGTGGTCCGCGACCGGGCGGGTGAAGCAGTACTGGGTGTCGGTGTCGATGTTCATCTTCACCACGCCGTAGTCCAGCGCCTCGCGGATCTCCGACAGCAGCGAGCCGGACCCGCCGTGGAACACCAGGCTGAGCGGCTTCTCCTTGCCGTACTTGGCGCCGACCGCCACCTGGATGTCGTGGAGCACCTCGGGGCGCAGCTTGACGTTGCCCGGCTTGTAGACGCCGTGCACGTTGCCGAAGGTCAGCGCCGCCATGTAGCGGCCCTTTTCGCCGAGGCCGAGCGCGTCGACCATGGCCAGGCCGTCCTCGACGGTGGTGTACAGCTTCTCGTTGATCGCGTTCTCGACGCCGTCCTCCTCGCCGCCGACCACGCCGACCTCGATCTCGAGGACGATCTTGCCCTTGGCGGCCTCGGTGAGCAACTCCTCGGCGATCTGCAGGTTCTCCGGCACCGGCACGGCCGAGCCGTCCCACATGTGCGACTGGAACAGCGGCTCCTCGCCGCGCTGCACCCGCTCCTGGGAGATCTTCATCAGCGGCCGGACGAACTTGTCCAGCTTGTCCTTCGGGCAGTGGTCGGTGTGCAGCGCGATGTTGACCGGGTAGTTCTTCGCGACCTCGTGGGCGTACTTGGCGAACGCGACCGCGCCGGCCACCATGTCCTTCACCGACGGGCCGGACAGGTACTCGGCGCCACCGGTGGAGACCTGGATGATGCCGTCGCTCTCCGCGTCGGCGAAGCCCTTGAGCGCCGCGTTCAGCGTCTGGGACGAGGTCACGTTGATCGCGGGGTACGCGAAGTGGCCGGCCTTGGCCCGGTCCAGCATCTCCGCGTAAGCCTCGGGGGAAGCGATGGGCATGTCGAACGCTCCTTACTTACCGCTCTCGGCCGTGCAGGCCGCTGTCTTCCTTGGGTGCGCCGGACCGCGCTGTCCACCGGGGGCAGTATCCCGTAGGAGGTGGTGGCGGGCACCACCGACCCGGAAACCGCTCACGACCGGTCCAGGCGATCCGGCAGGGCGACGCTGATCAGCCAGCTCACCACCGCCATCACGATGGCGCCCCAGAACGCGGCCCAGAAGCCGTCGACGTGGAACGGCAGGTGCAGCTGCCGGGCGATCCAGTTGGTGAGCAGGAACAGCAGGGCGTTGACCACGAGCGCGAACAGGCCGAGCGTGAGCAGGTAGAACACACAGCCGAACACCTTGATGACCGGCTTGAGTACGGCGTTGACCAGGCCGAAGATGAGCGCCACCGCGAGCAGGGTGAGCGCGATGTTCGCCCCGTTCCGGCCAGTCACCTCCACGCCGGGCACGATCAGCGTGGTGATCCACAATGCGATCGCGGTGATCACCAGTCGGATCAGAAACCCCACACTCCCATCCTGGCACCGGGCACCGTGCCCGGAGGGGTGAACCGCCGACTCCGCCGCGTCGCGGTCCCGCGCCGGACCGCCCGCCGGTTCGGGCCGGCACCGAGCGGCACCCGGCACCAGGCCGTACGGTGTGGTGGTGACTGTCCGCAGCGAGATCCAAGGAGGGACGATGGGTCAGCCCGACGAGGACTTCGCCCCGAGCGACCACCTCGCTCCGGAGGAGCGGGACCTGGAGGCGGAGCCGGCCGACGCGGTCGAGCAGGCCGCGGTGGTCACCCCCGAGGACGGGGACGGCGAGCCGCACCGCGGCCTGGAGGTCGCCGACTGGGACGCGATGGAGCAGGCCCGGGTGGTCGCCGCCGACGAGGACGACTACCGCTGACGTGGCGGGGAGGGGCCGCCCGGCCCCTCCCCGCGTCACCGCAGCCGGGTGACCTGGTCCGGGTGGGTGGCCGTCCACTCACCGAGCCGGTCACCCCGCAGCGCGGCCAGGAAGCTCGGCCCGAGCGCGGGATCGAGCCGGAAGGTGGTGCTCCCCGGCTTCTCCACGTGCCGGCCGGGCGGGACGACGCCGACCGGCTCGGCGTGGACGGTCTTCGCCGCCACCGAGCCCAGCGCCGCCAGCGAGGTGTCGCCGGTGTCGGCGACCAGCCCGGAGCTGAGGTGCTGGAGCAGCTGGTTGAGCACGAGCGGGTTGGTGAAGGTGTCCCGCTCCTGGAGCCGGCGGAGCAGGCCGGCGGCGTACCGCTCGGCGTTGCGGTCCCGGTCCAGTGCGCCGTCCGGCAGCTCGACCCGCTGGCGGAGCACGTCCACCGAGGCCGTGCCGTCGAGCCGCTGGCAGCCGGCCGGGTAGACCCGGTCGGTGTGTATCGAGCGGAACCCTTGCGGCAGGCAGACCTGCACCCCGCCGACCGCGTCGGTGAGCTTGCGCACCGCCGGATAGGTGAGCGCCCCACCGGCGTCGATCCGTACGCCGAGGATGTCCGCCACCGCGTCCCGGGTGGCCCGGTACCCGCGGCTGAGGTCCGGCTGCGGCCCGGCGGCGCCGAACGAGAACGCGGCGTTGAGCCGTTGCTTGCCCTTGCCGGGGATGGTGACCTCCAGGAAGCGCGGGAGCGAGACCAGATAGAGCCGGCTGCGGTCGGCCGGAACGTGCACCAGCAGCACCGAGTCGGCGAACCGGGCGGACCGGTCCGCGTTTCCGTCCACGCCCACGAGCAGCACGTTCAGCGCTCCGGTGGGTGCCGGTGAGGTCGACGCACCGAGCAGGTCCGCCGTCTCCGGCTGCCGCGGCGCCACCGCCGTGAAGCCGGCCAGGGCGGCGGCGACCGTGGCCAGCGCCGTACCGGCGAGGCGAAGTCGGAAACGGCGACGCCGGCGGCGGACCACGATCCGGTCGATGGCGGCCCGGACCGGGGCGGCAGGCGGGGTCAGCGACTCGTGCCGCGCGAAGGCGGCCCGCAGGTCGTCCTCGATCATCAGTGAACCTCCACGTACTCGGCTCGGAGGGTGGCCAGCGCCCGGGAGATGCAGGACCGCACGGTGCCGACGGCGCAGCCGAGGACTTCGGCGATCTCCGCGTCGGGCAGGTCCTCGTAGTAGCGGAGCACCAGCGTGGCGCGCTGCCGGCGGGGCAGCCGGGACAGCCAGGACCAGACCTGGTCGCGGTCCACGGCGGACTGGGCGTGGTCGGTCGGCGCCGGCACCGCCTCGTCCGGCTCGGCGCGCAACAGCACCCGCCGGGCCCACGACCCCCGCCGCCAGTCGATGAACTGGTTGGTCAGCATCCGGCGGACGTACCGCTCCGGGGCATCGCTGCGGGCCACCCGCCGCCAGTTCAGCTGGACCCGCACCATGGTCTCCTGCACCAGGTCCTGGGCCTGGTGCGGATCGCCGGTCAACATGACCGCGTACCGCAGCAGGGCGCTCAGCCGTGCGTCGGCGAACTCCTCGTACGTCACTGCACCTCCCGGTGTCCCGCCCTGTTGACGGGTACGGCCGGGCGGAACATTGCGGCCGGACAGCCTACGGGCAGGGGCAGCGCCACTCCTTAAGGATTCCTTAAGCTCGATGGGTCTACCTGGCGTTGCCCGACGGGAGGATTCTTGATGCTCACCCGCTCCGCGTGGCGCTGGCTGGCCGGGCAACGAATTCACCAACTGCCGCTTCAACGGGCTGGGCGGGGGCGCGACTGCCTGCACCTTCGACCAGGACCTGGAGCCGGGCCGGACGTACCAGGTCGACACGCACCGTCGTGGGTGCGAAGGCCAGCGGCAAGAAGGGCGACGTCGTGCGGGTCGTGCCGGCCCTCCGCAACCTCGGCCCGGCGTTGATGGAGTACCAGCACGGCCCGCTGGTCCGGGTGACGATCCCCCCGGGCACCACCGCCGTCCGCGTCGGCCACGAGTGCCAGCCGTACACCCGAACGGCGGTAGCGACAGCGCGGCAATCGTGATCAACCCGGTCGACGACGGTGGCCAGGGTGGTGGTGGCAGCCTGCCGATCACGGGTAGGCCCACGGGCCTGACCGCCGGCCTGGGGGCGCTGCTGCTCGCCGCCGGCACGGGCGCCTACGTGGTGGCCCGCCGCCGCAGGACCCGCTTCGTCGCCTGATCCCCACGACAGCGCCGGCGCCCCGTCGACCTGAGGTCGGCGGGGCGCCGCCGTTCGTACCGGTAGAAAACCGGACGACGCAAGATCGACGAAGCTGACACCATCGACGTGTGCTGCTGACCGTCACCACGACCCACCGTCCCGCGACCGACCTCGGCCACCTCCTGGTCAAGCACCCGGACCGCGTGCAGAGCTTCGACCTGCCCGCCGGCATCGCGCACGTGCTCTACCCCGAGGCGGACGAGCAGCGGTGCACGGCGGCGCTGCTGGTCGAGGTCGACCCGCTCAAGCTGGGCGGCGGCCGGGGGCGCGGCCGGGCAGCGGCGGCCACCCCGGACAGCTTCACCCTCGGCCAGTACGTCAACGACCGCCCGTACGCGGCCTCCAGCCTGCTCTCGTCCGCGCTGGCCAAGGTGTTCCGCTCGGCGCTGCGCGGCGAGTCCCGGGACCGGCCGGAACTGGCCGCGACGGCCATCCCGCTGGAGGTACGGGTGCCGGTGCTGCGGTGCCGGGGCGGCGCGGAACTGGCCGTCCGGGTCTTCGCCCCGCTGGGCTGGACGGTGACGGCCACCCCGATCCCGCTCGACGAGGCGTACCCGGAATGGGGGGACAGCCGGTACGTCGAGCTGACCCTGGCCGGCACGCTGCGGCTCGCCGACGCCCTCAACCACCTGTACGTGCTGCTGCCGGTGCTGGACGACGCCAAGCACTACTGGGTGGCGCCGGACGAGGTGGACAAGCTGCTCCGGGCCGGTGCCGGCTGGCTGGCCGGCCACCCGGAGCGCGGTCTGATCACCCGCCGCTACCTGGCGCACCGCCGGGCCCTGGCCGGCGAGGCGCTGGCCCGCCTGGCCGAACTGCGCCTCGCCGACGAGCCACCCGCCGACGACAGCGTCGAGCCGGCGGGGCCGACGGAGGAGAAGGACGAGAAGCGCGCCTCGCTGGCCGTACGGCGGCGCGAGGCGGTGCTGGCGGCACTCCGGGACAGCGGCGCGAGCCGGGTGCTGGACCTGGGCTGCGGTGGCGGGGCCCTGCTCACCGCGCTGGCCGCCGACCGGCGGTTCACCGAGGTCGTCGGCACCGACGTGGCCAGCCAGGCGCTCACCCTGGCCGCCCGGCGGCTGCGGCTGGACCGGCTGCCCGAGCGGCAGCGGGATCGGATCAAGCTGTGGCAGTCGGCGCTGACCTACCGGGACGACCGGCTGCGCGGCTACGACGCGGCGGTGCTGATGGAGGTGATCGAGCATCTCGT
>NZ_JAPDPH010000269.1 GCF_026013475.1 Micromonospora yasonensis
CGCGTCCCCGGTGCGACGGGGCGGCTCGGCGGGTGGCCGGCCGGAACCGGGCGTGCCGGGCCAGGGCCCGTCGTCCGGGCGACGCCGGCCGGCGGCCGGGTCGGGACCGTCGGGGCGCACCGGGGGCGTGGCCGGACCATCCATCGGGCCGCGGCGGGGCGGACCGTCCGGGCCGGGGCGGCCTGCGGGCGGCGGCGGTACCGCACCCGGGTGGGCGCCGCGGGGCGGCTCGTCGCCGGGCGCGCCGGCCCGTGGCCCGGGACTGGCGGGCGGCATCCCGCCCCGCACGGGCGGCAGCGCCCCGGTACGCGGGCCGGGCGCCGCACCCTCCGGGCCCAGCTCGGCCCGTTGCTGCTTCGCCGTCCGCAGGTCGTCGATCCAGCCGAACTCCTCGCCGACGGTCGCCTCGTCCGGCTCGGCGTCGGCCTTCCCCCGGCCCCACCGACGGCCTTTGGCACGGGGGTCGCGCCGCTCCTCGGGGCCGTCCTCCGGCCGCTCCGGACCACGCGCCATCACTGCTGACCCTCCTCGACGGCGTCGCTGCCGCCCTCGTTCGCCCCGTTTGCCTGGTCCGGGCCCGCCGGGCGACCGCCGTTCACCGCGGCCGGCACGGTGGCCTCCGTGCGTGCCACCGGCGCCGGCAGGCCACGTACGATCCGGCGCAGCAGCGGCAGCCGGGTGACCACCGCCCGCTCCGCGCCGTGGCCGCTGGGCCGGTAGTAGTCGGTCCCGACGAGATCGTCCGGAACGTACTGCTGGGTGACCACGCCGCGGTGGTCGTCGTGCGGGTACCGGTAACCGGTGCCGTGGCCCAGGCCCCGGGCGCCGGCGTAGTGGGCGTCCCGCAGCCCGCGCGGCACCGGGCCACCCCGGCCGGCCCGTACGTCGGCGATGGCGGCGCCGATCGCGGTGGTGGCCGAGTTGGACTTCGGGGCGGTGGCCAGGTGGATCACGGCCTGGGCCAGGTTGAGCTGCGCCTCGGGCAGGCCGACGTACTCGACGGCGTGCGCGGCGGCGGTGGCGACGGTCAGCGCGGTGGGATCGGCCATGCCGACGTCCTCGCTGGCGAAGATGACCATGCGCCGGGCGATGAACCGGGCGTCCTCGCCGGCCACCAGCATCCGGGCCAGCCAGTGCAGCGCCGCGTCCACGTCCGAGCCGCGCATGCTCTTGATGAACGCGCTGGTCACGTCGTAGTGCGCGTCGCCGTCGCGGTCGTACCGGACGGCGGCGACGTCGACGGCCTGCTCGGCGGTGGCCAGGTCGATCCGCTCGGCGCCGAGCGCGCTCGCGGTGGCGGCCGCCGCCTCCAGGGCGGTCAGCGCCTTGCGGACGTCGCCGCCGGCCAGCCGGACGAGATGGTCCTCGGCCCCGCTCTCCAGGGTGAGTGCGCCACCCAGCCCGCGCTCGTCGGCCACCGCGCGGCGCAGCAGGCCACGCACGGCGTCGTCGTCGAGCGGCTGGAGGGTGAGCAGCACGCAGCGGGACAGCAGCGGCGAGATGACCGAGAAGTACGGATTCTCAGTGGTCGCCGCGAGCAACGTGACCGTCCGGTCCTCGACCGCGGCGAGCAGCGAGTCCTGCTGGGTCTTGCTGAACCGGTGCACCTCGTCGATGAAGAGCACGGTCGGCGGGCCACCGGCCCGGCGCTGCCGCCGGGCGGTGTCGATCACCGCCCGGACGTCCTTGACCCCGGCGGTCAGCGCGGACATGGCGACGAAGCGGCGGTCGGTGGCCCGGGCGACCAGGTGGGCGATGGTGGTCTTGCCGCTGCCGGGCGGCCCCCAGAGGATCACCGACATCGGCGCGGCACCCTCGACCAGCTGGCGCAACGGGGCGCCCGGGGCGAGCAGGTGGTCCTGCCCGACCAGTTCGTCGATGCTGGCCGGCCGCATCCGGACGGGCAGGGGCGAATCCGCCCCGGCGGCGGTGAACGCGTCGACGCCGCCGGAACCCGCGGGGGCGCTGGGCGCTCCGGCGGGTCCGTTGAAGGTGAAGAGGGCGTCGGACTCCATCACGAAGACAGTACCGGGCGCGGCCGACGACGCTGGAATCGCGCCGTGGGCCGCGCCCGGGTGATCCGTTCCGGTCAGCCACGACCCGGCCGGCGGCCCCGGTACCAACGGCCGCCGCCACCGGCACGGCCGACCCCGGCCAGGTGGAGGGAGAGCAGCAGGAAGCCGATCAGCATCAGAGTGTGCGTGTTGAAGAGGTCGGGCGCGCCCAGGTTGGTGTTCAGGAAGTCGAGCAGCAGCGCGAAGCCGAACACGATGGCCGCGAGAATGGCGAGCATGTCGTTCCTCCCCGGTGGGGGTCCCAGTAGGTCGGTGACGGATGTACCCGATCGGTCTGTTCGCCAATCTCCACCCTGGACCGGGCCGCCCCACGGCCCGGCCGACGCTACCGGTCGGTGGCGAGGATCGCGTACCGCACCGAGTCCCACCAGTGCCCGCGGACCAGGAGGTGGTCCCGGCTGACTCCTTCCCGCCGCATCCCGACCTTCTCCAGCACCCGGCACGAGGCGACGTGGTCGGGCCGGGTGGTGGCCTCCACCCGATGCAGGCCCACCTGCTCGAACGCCAGCCGCAGCAGCAGGCCGGCGACCTCGGTGCCGAGCCCGCGCCCCCAGCGGTCGGCGGCGAGCACGTAGCCGATCTCCCCGCGCCGGTGCTGCGTGCTCTCCACGGTGAGCGTGCCCATCCCGACCAGCCGGTCCCCCTCGACGGCCGCCAGTCGGTACGCCGGCCGCGGCTCGCCGCCGGCCTCGTCCCGCCACGCCGGCACGACGTCGCGGACCTCGTCGAGGGAGGGCAGTTGGTCGTCGAGCACCCGCTCGAAGACGCGTGGGTCGGCCAGCATCGCGTGCAGCGGCACGACGTCGGCGTCGTCCAGTTCACGCAGCACGCAGTGCGCGCCGGCGAGACGGACCGGCCGTACGGAGCGGACGAGGGTCACGGTTTCTCCTCTCGTAGGCTGGCGGCATGATCACTACCGACCAGATCCTGGTGGGTCGGGACGCTCTGCTCACCGCCACCGGCCACCACCCGTACGCCCGACACGCCCTCTGGCGCGACCACGAGCCGCAGGGGTGGCACCGCGACGGCGCGGTGTGCTGGCTGCTGCCACCGGAGCAGGGACCGGCCGGCGGCGCGTTGGGGCCGGTAGGGCCGGCGCTGGAGGTCTTCGCCGGACTGGTCGCGGACGGGACGCTGCGCGCCGGCCAGTGGCTGCACCTGCCCCGGGCCACGCCGGACGAGGTGGCCGAGCGGTTCGCCGTCGCCCGGCTCGACCAATGGGACTTCCTCTGGACCACGGCGACCCCGCCCGAACAGGACGGGGAGGAGCGGGTGGTCCGCCTGTCCGCGGCCGACCACCCGGCCCTCGACGCGCTGATCACGCGCTCCTTCCCCACCACGACCTCCCGTCCCGGCGACCCGCGGATCGTCGACTGGTACGGCATCCGGGACGGCGACCGCCTGGTCGCCTGCGGGGCCGACCGGAGCCGGGGTGACGTCGGTTTTCTCGCCGGCCTCACCGTGGCGCCCGACCAGCGGGGCCGGGGCCTGGGCGCCGCGCTCACCGCCGGGATGACCCGCGCCCTGCTCGGCCGGTACGACCAGGTGGCGCTCGGCGTCTACACCGACAACGTGGGCGCCATCCGGCTGTACCGCCGCCTCGGCTACACCGACACCGAACCCCGCAGCTCCGTCCACCTGGCCTGACGCCGCCGCCCCGACCGTGTCTCCCGGCCGTCGGAGGGCACACGTCGCGGCTCTGGCGTGTCGGGGCTCCCCAGGCACAGAGGTGCGTCGCACTACGAACGTGATGACGCAGATGGATCGATCGTCACCCGTGCGCGTACGCCGGGCGTGAGTCGTTCGCGTCATCAGGTTCGTAGCCTCCCGCCAGCCCGCTCCACCTCGGCGTCGCACTTCCCGACGAGACCCGTCAAGCGGACCGGGTGGCGGCGCCGGCCGCGGCGGCCGGGTCCGACGCCGGGGCGGCCACCGGGGCGGGGCCGGCGAGGCTGCCGTCGGGACCGGTCGGCGCGAGACTCTTCTCGGAGCGGACCTCTTCGGCCGCCTCCGGCGCCTTCTCCCCCGGCGTGGCCGGCCCGCCGGTGCCGGACGCGGCGGCCCGGTTCGCCCGCCAGGCCGGCAGGTAGAGCGGGGCGCCCAGGGCGAGCACCACTGCGCCGACCAGCATGGCGAGGCTGACGCTGGTGCGGTCCGCCAGGGCGGTCAGGACCACCGCGCCGAGCGCTCCGGCCGGCTGGCCCATCATCGAGTTCAGCGAGAGCACGCTGGTCCGGTACGGCCCGTCGACCTGCCGGTGCAGCAGCCCCATGTGCAGCGGGTTCGACGCGCCGTGCACGGTGTAGCAGGCCAGGTAGGCGATGAGCACGCCGACCGGGCCGGCGAGCAGGCCCATGCCGACCACCGTCACGCCCTGGAGGATCCGCATCAGCGCGGCGGCGGGCGCGGCCCCGAGCCGGCGCAGCAGCAGCGGGGTCAGCGCGGCGCCGGCCGCGTTGGCCAGCCAGGCGGCCGAGCCGGCCGGGCCGAGCAGCGCCGCCGCCCGGTCGGCGTCGCCCACCACCTCGGAGAGCCGGATCGGCAGCAGCGACTCGAAGGTGACCATGCCGAAGCCCCAGAACAGCTCGACCGCGACCAGGGCGAGCAGCACCCGGGAGCGGCGCAGCAGGCCGACCGCCTGGCCGACCATCCGGGGCGCCTCGACCACCGAGGCGCGCAGCGCGCCCACGCCCTTGGCCGACCGGTGCTCGACGAGCAGGACCAGCAGCGCCACGATCGAGACCGCCTGCAGGACGATCGCCACCAGCACCGGCAGGGTGAGCGCGCTGACCGGGCCGACCGGGCCGAGCGCGACCAGCCCGCCGCTGAGCAGCGCGCCGGCGCCGATGGCGAGGCCGATGACCATGCCGGCGTGGCCGAGGCCGCGCTCGTACTCGGCGTCCGGGTCGGCGGCCAGGGTGGCATCGACGTACCAGGACTCCAGCGGGCCGCTGTCCAGCGCCCGGTAGATGCCCTGCAGCGCCCAGACCAGGGCGAACAGCCAGAACGAGTCGGCCACCGCGAACAGCACCAGCGAGACCAGGCAGATCACCCAGGCGGCGACGAGGATCGGCTTGCGGCCGAGCGCGTCGGCGAAGCCGCCGGTGGGCAGCTCCAGCGCGAGCACGACCAGCCCCTGCGCGGTGGCGACCAGGCCGATCTGGGGCAGCGACAGCCCGCGCTCCTGCATCAGCAGGATCATCACCGGGATCAGCAGGCCGCCGGGCAGCCAGCGCAGGGCGTAGAGGGTGAGGTAGCGGAAGCGGACCTGGCGTACGGACAGGGCGCTCACGGCTTCTCCTCGGCGGTCGGTGGGGTGGTGGGCCGCAGATCCGCCGGGAGCGGCAGGGCGGCGAGGAAGATCTGCACCTGCTCTGCGCCGGGCTCGGTGGGGTCGGCCTCCTGGCGGTAGCGATCGAGGATCTGCCACAGCTCCGCCTGCAGCGCCTGAAGCCGGGCGTGCGGGATCGTCATGAAGATGTCGCCCATGCCGAAGGCGTCGCGCCAGGCGGGCGACCACTCGTGGCGGACGGCGAACCACCGCTCGGCGATCTCGGCGAACTGCCGCACCTGCTCGCCCTCGATCCATTCGATCGCGGCGCGGGCGTCCGGGTCGTCGTCGAAGTCGGTCGGCTCCCAGTTGGTCACGTCGTGCGCGGCCCGCCAGAACCGCTGCCGGCCGGTGCCGAGGTCCGGGTCCTCCGTGACCAGTCCGACCTCGGCGAGCTGGCGCAGGTGGTAGCTGGTCGCCCCGGTGTTGGTGCCGAGCAGTTCGGCGAGCTTGGTGGCGGTCGCCGGGCCCCGCACCCGCAGCGCGCCGAGCAGCCGCGTGCGCAGCGGGTGCGCCAGGACGCGCACCTGCTGGTGAGAGAGCCGCACGGCGCGCGGCGCGAACCTTTCCTCGTTCTCCATACGTTGCACAGTATCTGTGCACACTTTCTATGCACAAGAGTTGTGCATAGAAAGTGTGCATGATCCGACAGATGGCCGACGGGACGTCAGGCGAGCAGTTCGGTGACCCCACGCAGCCGGGTCCGGAGCAGCCCGGCGGCCCGGGAGGAGTCGAGGCGCACCTCGGCGGGGCGGCGCACGCCGGCGGCGATCGCGGTGGTCGTCTTCAGGGCGCCCGGGTCGAGGCCGAGGTGCCGGGCGACCAGCAGCCCCAGCTCGGCGCGGCTGACCGCGTCGGGGCCGGCCACGTTGAGCGGGCCGGCGTAATCCGAGGCCGCCAACTCCAGCACGGCGGCGGCCAGGTCGGTCACGTCGATCGGGCAGCGGACCTCGTCGGTGAACAGGGACATCCGGCCGGCCAGGGCGTCCCGGCAGAGCTGGATCTGCTTGCTCCCCTCACCCACGATCAGCGAGGTCCGCACCAGCACCGCCCCCGGGTCGACCGCGCGCACCACGGTCTCCGCGGCCGCCTTCGCCGCCCCGTACGGGAAGATCGGGGTGGGCACCTCGTCGTCGCCGTACGGCTCCGGGCGGCCGCCGTGCAGGGCGTCACTGGACAGGTGCACCAGCCGCGCCCCCACCTCGGCCGAGGCGTACGCGACGTGGGCCGCCCCGTCCGCGGTGACCGTCCAGTCGTCGTACCGGTAGGGGGTGCTGATCACGGCGTCCGGGCGTACCTCGGCCAGCAGCGCGCGCACCGCGGCGCGGTCGGTGACGTCGAGCCGGCGGGCGGCGACCCCCGGCACCGCGACGGCGGCCGAGTGGTACGTGCCGACCACCGACTGCCCGGCCGCGACCGCCTGCCGGCACACCTCGGCGCCGAGGAAGCCGCTGGCGCCCACCACGAGCAGATTCATGTGTCCCCCAGACAGAGAGAAGGCCCGCGTCATCATGACGCGGGCCTTCCGCCAACTCAGGATCAGGTCGGGTCGGCCACCGGGGCGACCGGGCCGGCGGTGCCGGCGTGCACCCCGGTCGGCGCCTTCGGCTTGGCGTCGATGCCGGCCTCGGCGCGCTGCTGGGCGGTGATCGGCGTGGGCGCGCCGGTCAGCGGGTCGAAGCCGCCCCGGGTCTTCGGGAAGGCGATGACCTCGCGGATCGAGTCCGCGCCGGCGAGCAGCATGCAGACCCGGTCCCAGCCGAACGCGATGCCGCCGTGCGGCGGGGCACCGTACTTGAACGCCTCGAGCAGGAAGCCGAACTTGTCCTGCGCCTCCGCGGCGCCGATGCCGAGCAGGTCGAAGACCCGCTGCTGCACGTCGCCACGGTGGATACGGATGGAGCCGCCGCCGATCTCGTTGCCGTTGCAGACGATGTCGTACGCGTAGGCCAGGGCCCGGTCCGGGGCCTCCTCGAACCGGTCGACCCACTCGGCGTTGGGCGAGGTGAACGGGTGGTGCACGGCCGTCCAGCCGCCCTCGTCCGTGCGCTCGAACATCGGCGCGTCGACCACCCAGCAGAACGCCCAGGCGCTCTCGTCGACCAGGTTGGCCCGCTTGGCGATCTCGATCCGCGCCGCGCCGAGCAGCTCCTGCGCCTCCCGGGTGTTGGTGCTGGCGGCGAAGAAGACCGCGTCGCCGGGCTTGGCGCCGACCGCGTCGGCCAGCCCGGCCAGGTGCGCCTCGGAGAGGTTCTTGGCCACCGGCCCGCGCGCCTCGCCGGTCTCCGCGTCGAGCACCACGTACGCCAGGCCGCGCGCGCCGCGGGCCTTGGCCCAGTCCTGCCAGCCGTCCAGCTCCTTGCGGGTCTGGCTGGCGCCACCCGGCATGACCACCGCGCCGACGTACCCGCCGGCGTCGATCGCGCCCGCGAAGACCCGGAACTCGGTGCCGCGCAGGTAGTCGGTCAGCTCGGTCAACTCGACGCCGTAGCGCAGGTCGGGCTTGTCCGAGCCGTACCGGGACATCGCGTCGTGCCAGGTGATCCGCGGGATCGGCCGGGGGATCTCGTGGCCGGCCAGGTCGGACCAGAGCGCCCCGACGATCGCCTCGCCGAGGTCGATCACGTCGTCCTCGGTGACGAAGGACATCTCGATGTCGAGCTGGGTGAACTCCGGCTGCCGGTCGGCCCGGAAGTCCTCGTCCCGGTAGCAACGGGCGATCTGGTAGTACCGCTCCATCCCGCCGACCATGAGCAGCTGCTTGAACAGCTGCGGCGACTGCGGCAGCGCGTACCAGCTGCCGGGCTGGAGCCGGACCGGGACCAGGAAGTCGCGGGCACCCTCCGGGGTGGAGCGGGTCAGCGTCGGGGTCTCGATCTCCAGGAAGTCCCGCTCGTGCAGCACTTTCCGGGCGAGCTGGTTGGCCCGCGAGCGCAGCCGCATCGCCTTCGCCGGGCCGCCGCGGCGCAGGTCCAGGTAGCGGTACTTGAGCCGGATGTCGTCGCCGGCCTCGACCTGGTCGTCGACCG
>NZ_JAPDPH010000027.1 GCF_026013475.1 Micromonospora yasonensis
GCGGCCGGGTTCGCCCGCGCCTCGCTCCGCGCCTCCTGCGCCTCGGTCGCCGGCTCCTTGTCCGGGGAGCCCGACACCGGGTTCGGGTTCGTCATGCCTTGTCCTCGTTGCCAGGGCCCTTGGGAGCGGTCGCACTGTCGCCGGGCGTACCGGAGGTGCCGTTGGTCGTGGTGGCGGTGTCCGGGGTGACGCCAGCCATCAGCAGGCCGATCTCCTCGCGCGGGGTGTCCGGGCCGACCACGCCGATGATCCGGCCGCGGTACATCACGGCGATCCGGTCGGCCAGGCCGATGACCTCGTCCAGCTCGCTGGAGACGACCATGACGGCGGTGCCGATGTCCCGCTCGCGGATGACCCGGCTGTGGATGAACTCGATCGAGCCGACGTCGACACCCCGGGTCGGCTGGGCGGCGATGAAGAGCTTCAGCGGCCGGGACAGCTCCCGAGCCACGATCACCTTCTGCTGGTTGCCGCCGGAGAGGGTGCCGACCGCGGCGTCCGCGGAGGAGGTACGGATGTCGAACTGCTCGATCCGCTCCTTGGCCGACTTCGCGATGGCGTCCGGCTTCAGCGACAGGCCCTTGCCGAAGGGCGGCCGGTCGTAGATGTCCAGGACCAGGTTCTCCGCGACGGAGAACTCCTTGACCAGGCCGTCGACGCTGCGGTCCTCCGGCACGTAGCCGACGCCGGCGCGGAGCACCTTCTTGGTGGGCCAGCCGTGCACGGCCTCGCCGTCCAGCGTGATCGTGCCGGCGAGCGTCGGCCGCAGGCCCATGATCGCCTCGATCAGCTCGGTCTGCCCGTTGCCCTGCACCCCGGCGACGCCGAGCACCTCACCGGCGTGCACGGTCAGGTCGACGCCGTCGACCGCGCGTACCTGCCGGTCGTCGTCGACGACCAGGCCGGCGATCTCCAGGATCGGCTTGCCGGGGGTGGCCGGCTTCTTGTCCACCGTCAGCCGGACGCTGCGGCCCACCATCAGCGCGGCCAACTCGTCCCGGCTGGCCTCGGGCGAGGCGGTGCCAACGGTCTTGCCGCGCCGGATCACGGTGATCCGGTCGGCGATCGCCTTCACCTCACCCAGCTTGTGGGTGATGAAGACGATCGACTTGCCGGCGGCCTTGAGCGACCGCATGACCGTGAGCAGTTCCTCGGTCTCCTGCGGCGTCAGCACGGCCGTCGGCTCGTCGAGGATCAGCAGGTCGACGTCGCGGGTGAGCGCCTTGACGATCTCCACCCGCTGCTGGATGCCGACCGGCAGGTCCTCGATCACCGCGTCCGGGTCGACCCGGAGGTTGTACCGCTCGGAGACCTCGGCGACCTCCCGGCGGGCCCGGCGGCGGTCGAGGAAGCCGGTGAAGCCCCCCTTGACCTGCTCGGCGCCGAGCATGACGTTCTCGGCCACGGTGAAGACCGGCACCAGCATGAAGTGCTGGTGCACCATGCCGATCCCGGCTGCGATGGCGTCCGACGGGCCCTTCAGCTTCAGCGGCTTGCCGTCGACCAGGATCTCGCCCTCGTCGGGCTGGTAGAGCCCGTAGAGCACGTTCATCAGGGTCGACTTGCCGGCGCCGTTCTCGCCGAGCAGGGCATGAATCTCTCCAGGCTCCACCGTCAGATCGATGTGGTCGTTGGCGACCAGATCACCGAACCGTTTGGTGATGCCGCGCAGTTCGAGTCTCAGCGCAACCTCCTGGAGTGCGAGCGATGGTGCAGCGTAGCGGCTGCCCGCCGGCCACCGCGCCGGGTGGGGTCAGTGGGGGATGCAGGTGGAACCGGCCGCCCCGGCAGCGCGGGGTGTTCCCCGCGTACGCCGAGGCGGCCGGATCGTCACACCTGATGCCCGCCGGCCCCCGCCGATGGTTCCAGCGCGGCGACCGGCGGATCGGTCACTTGGTCGGCTGGGCCTTCGAGGTGACCGTGATGGTGCCGGCGGCGATGTCCGCCTTGATCTTGTCGACCTCGGCCTTCAGGTCCGCGGGGACCTTGCTGTCGAAGTCGTGGTACGGGGCGATCGAGACGCCGTTGTTGGCCAGGGTGCCGACGAAGCCCGGCTTGGCCTGGAGCTTCTCGCCACCAGCGGCCTTGAGCACGGCCTCCTTGACGGCGTCCGGGATGTTCTTGACCACGGTCGTCACCAGCGCCGGGCAGTTCGGGGTGCTCTCGCAGCCGTCGACGTCCACCCAGATCACCGAGTACTTGCCGTTCGCCTGGGCAGCGGCGGTGGTGCCGAGGCCCGAGCCACCGGCGACCGGCATGATGACGTCCGCGCCCTGGGCGACCAGCGCGTCGGAGACCTTCTTGCCCTCGTCCTGCTTGACAAAGTCGTTGGTGAAGGAACCCTTCTGGGTCGCCTTGTCCCAACCGATGACCTGGACGTTCTTGCCCTTGGCCTTGTTGTAGTACGCCACGCCGTCGGCGAAGCCGTCCATGAAGATGGTCACCGGCGGGATCGGCAGGCCGCCGTAGGTGCCGACCTTGCCGGTCTTGCTCATGCCGGCGGCCAGGTAACCGGCCTGGAAGGCGGCCTGAGCGGTGTCGAACTGCATCGGGTAGATGTTGTCCACACCCGGGTTCGAGTCGACGATCGCGAACTGCTGGTTCGGGTTCGCCTGCGCGGCCTTCTTGGTGGCGTCGGACATCAGGCCGCCGACCGCCAGGATGAAGTCGCACTTCTGGTTGACGAACCCGGTCAGGTTGACCTCGTAGTCCGCCTCGGCCTTCGACTGGACGTTCTTGATCTCGATGTTGTCGTTGGCCGCCTTCGCCTCCTGCAGGCCCTTCCAGGCCGAGGTGTTGAAGGACTTGTCGTCGATGCCACCGACGTCGGTCACCATGCAGGCGCTGAACTTCTTGCCGCCGGTGCCGCCGGCGTTCTTCTCGTCCTTGGGGGCCTCACCACACGCGGCGGCACCAAGCACCAGGCCACCCGCCACGATGGCGGAGGCGATCCGCATCCCACGCACAGAGCGCAAGACGTCTCCTTCCCATTGCCACCGCGTCGTGGCGGTGGCAGCCCTTTCGCCGGCCTGCGGTGTGCCGCCGGCGTCCCACGTTACGGACGGGAGCGTACGCCCGCGCCCACCCACCGGCCGACAATCGTGCACGACTGTTGAGCGTCCGTTACCCCTACGTAACCCTCGCGTGGGGCACATCACTTGTCGTGCCGGCAGCCCTCCGGAGAGGTGCCGCGAACGTCCGTTTTCCCGGGCGCTTCCGCTGCCCGCAAACCTACCGCCAGAAGACCGCGACAGCCGCGTTGAGCAGGGTCAACCCGATTATCGCAAGGAAGTGGCCGCGGTTGACGGACGCCCGCTTACGGGAGAAGAAGACCATGACGAAGATCAGCAGGGCGATTACCAACTTGGTAACAAGTTTCGCCGGTGCCGGCTCGTCGTCCGGGTCGCGCAGCGGTGCGGACAGCCCGAGCCCGGTGAGCACCTGGATGACCGCGCCCCAGAGCATGGCCGCGTTGATCCGCAGGCGACCGCTGAGGTACTGGGCGATCCCGCCGCCGAGCAGCAGGGCGAATCCGATCAGGTGGACGTAGAGGAGGATCAACCGAAGAGCTTCCATGGCGGCCATCCTCCCCTATCAACGACGGTTCGTAGTAGACGGCCCGGCGAGCCGCCGTCATACCGTGACCTCCGCCGGCTGCCGGCGGTCGACCGCCGGGGCGGCCGCCGGCCGGAACCGCCCCACCAGCACCAGGGCCAGGCCGAGTGCCGCGTAGCCGGTCAGCACCGCGAGGGCCCGGGATGCGCCCGCCCCGTCGAAGAACGCGGCCGAGCGGAGCAGCGTGCCGCCGGCCCCGACCGGCAGGAACTGCCCGACCGTCCCCCACGGCTGTGGCAGCAGCTCGGGCGCGGCGCCGACCGCGGACAGCGGGTTGCCGACCAGGAAGACCAGCAGCGCGCCGAGCCCGATGCCGGGGCCGCCGAACAGCCCTCCGAGGCCGGCCACGGTGCTCGCGGCGGCCAGCGCGAACAGTGCCATGGCACCCGCCTCGCGCCAGCCGGAGCCACCCAGGATGCCGAGCCAGCCGTGCAGGACCGCCGCGCCGACCAGGCCGGCCAGGACGGCGTAGCCGACCAACCCCACCAGCCGGGCGCTCCGGCGGGCGACGAGCATGACCAGCAGCGCCCCGGCCAGCATGCTGGTCAGCGCGAGCGGCAGGAAACCGGCGGCGAAACCGCTGCCGCGCGGGTCGTCCGGGTCGGCCGGGACGACCTGCACCACCGGCACCGGACGGCCGGCGGAGAGCTGGGCCGACGCCTCGGTGAGCAGCGCCGCCACGGTCGGGCTGGCCGCCGGGGCGGTGTGCAGCGTGACGCCGTCCGGGCCGGCGACGAAGGCCGCGTACACCTCCCGGTCGCGCAGCGCCCGGTCGGCGGCTGCGGCGTCGGGGAGGGTGGTCACGGCGAACGCGCCGGGGCGGGCGGCGGCGAGCCGGCCGGCGAGCTGGCTGGCCGCCGGGGGCGGCCCGGCGACGGCGACCGGCAGGTCGCGCGGCGCGAGGTGGGCCACCGGGGCCGCGAAGAGCGGCACGAGCAGCGCCTGCGCGCCGACCGCCAGGACGGCCAGCAGGACGGCGAGCGACCAGGGAGATCGGATCCGGGACGACATCAGCGCCTCCTAAAACGAACGCTCATTCTCTTTAAATGGAGACTGCGCCCGATCCGCTCCCGAGTCAAGAACGAACGTTCGCTTTACACTGTGCGGCGTGCCACGCGTATCGGACGAACACCTGGCGGCCCGGCGGCGGCAGATCCTCGATGCCGCGCGCCGCTGCTTCCTGCGCGACGGCTTCCACAACACGTCGATGCAGGACGTGATCGCCGAGGCCGGGCTCTCGGTCGGCGCGGTCTACCGCTACTTCCCGAGCAAGAACGACCTGATCACGGCGATCGCCCAGTCCGTGATCGGCGGCGCGGAGACCGTCTTCGCCGAGCTGGCGGCCGCCGACCCGCCCCTGCCGCTGGCCGAGACGCTGGATCGGGCGCTGGCGTACGTCGACGCGCAGACCGGCCCGGACGGCATCCTGCGGCTGGCGATCCAGGTGTGGAGCGAGGCGCAGCGGGATCCGGCGCTCGCCGAATTCGTCGCGGCGACGTACGCCGGCTTCCGCAAGCATTTCGTGGCGATCGCCAGGCGGGCCCGGGACGCGGGCGAGCTCCCCCCGGACGCCGACCCGGAGGCGGTCGGGGCGGCCCTGTTCGGCCTGGTCCCCGGCTACTTCATGCAGCGCATCCTCACCGGCTCCCCCGACCGCGCCAGCTACCTCGCCGGCGTCCGCGCTTTGGTGCGCCGGGCTGGTTAAGAAGGGGCCCCTTTACCACCGGATGCGTTAACCGGGGGCCCCTCCTTTCACCTCAGGCGAGGCGCCAGACCTGGAAGGTGGGGCCGTCGGCGGGGAGGGTGACCGCACCGCCAGCGTCGGGACGCAGCGCCGGGGCGCCGCCGTACACGTTCTCCCCGGCCGGCAGGCCGGCCAGGCGGACCGGGGTACCGGCCGCGCGGCGGGCCAGCACCAGCACCGTGCCGGTGGGCGCCTCGCGGAGGAAGACCAGGGTGTCCGCGTCCGCGTGCACCCAGCGCAGGCCACCCTGCCGCAGCGCCGGCTCGGCGCGCCGCAGCGCCAGCAGCGACCGGTACGCGTCGAACGTCCGCCGGTCCCAGCTCTCCGGCCGGTGCCACGGCATCGGGGTACGCGAGCCCTCGCCGTTGGTGCCGGTCAGCCCCAGCTCGTCCCCGGCGAAGACCACCGGCGTGCCCGGCATGGTGGCGAGCAGTCCCGCCGCCACCTCCTGCCGCGCGGCGTCGCCGACCACGGTCCGGATCCGGGCCGAGTCGTGCGACCCGAGCAGCTGCCATGAGTGCACGTACGACCGCCAGGAGATCAGCGACCGGTAGGTGTTCATCGTGGCCAGCATGGCGCCCGCGTCCCGCCCCCGGACCCCGCCCGGCGTGCCGAGGAAGTTCGGCACCGGCTGCTCACCCCGGCGCAGCCAGGACCAGACCGGGTCGGTGAAGCCGACGTAGTTCATGGTGCCGTGCCAGCCGTCCCGGTCCAGGTCACCGGTGTGGTCGTGGCCGTGCTCGGCGAGCAGCAGCCCGTCGGCCCGGGTGTCGGCGACCACCTCGCGCAGCAGCCGCGCCACCTCGTGGGTGTACGCGTCCGCCCCCCGCCGGCCGGTCATGTTCGCCACGTCGACCCGCCAGCCGTCCAACCCGTACGGCGGGCGCAGCCAGCGGCGCAGCAGCGAGTCCTCGGCGGTGGCGAAGCGCCGGCGCAGCTCCGCGCTGCCCCAGTTGAGCTTCGGCAGCGACTTGACCCCGTTCCACGACTCGTAATCCCCGCCGGCCAGGTCGAAGTAGTACAGCTCCCGCTCCGGCGCGTGCACGTCCGCGACGGCCCGCGTGAACCACTCGTGCGCGTCGCCGGTGTGGTTGCTGGTGATGTCGCCGAGCAGCCGCCAGCCCCGGGTGTGCACCGCGTCGGCGAGCCGGGCCAGGGCGGCGTCCCCGCCGAGCAGCGGGTCGACGGTGTCGAAGCTGGCCGCGTCGTACCGGTGGTTGGAGCGGGCCGGGAAGATCGGGGTGAGGTAGACGGTGTTCACCCCGAGCCGGTCCAGGTGGTCCAGGTGTTCGGTGACGCCGTCCAGGTCGCCGCCGTAGAACTGGCGCGGCGTCTCCGGGCCACGCCCGATCACCGGGGTGTCCCAGTCGCAGGGGATGGCCCAGTCCGGGGCGGTCCGGCCGGTGGCGGCGGCCGAGCGGGCGAACCGGTCCGGGAAGATCTGGTAGATCACCGCGTCCCGGGCCCAGGCCGGCGGTGGTGCGTAGCTGACCAGCTTGAAGTCGCCGTTGTCCGGCACGTCGTGGTCGACCAGGCCGGCGGCGTTGAGCCAGCGGTAGCCCGTGCCGCCCTCGAGCAGGAAGCGGTAGTTGCTGACCGGGTTGCGGACCTCGACGTCGGCCCGCCACCACACGTCACCGCCCTCGGTGCGGTCCACGACGGCCTCGGCGAAGCGCGGCTCGCCGTCGCCGGTGGTCCGGACGTGCACCTGGCGGACGTCGGCGCCGGCCGGCACCCGGACGAAGACCGGCACGGTCTGCCCGAGCGCCGGCTCCTGCTCGGGTACGTAGGTGGCGGATCCGTCGTGGTGCGGCTGGAGAGACATGGACACGCCTTTCGCGTCGTTCGGACAGGGAGAGGGGCGGGCACCCGCCGCGGCCGGTCACCCGACCGCGGCGGTCCGCCCGGAAACCGCTCCGGTGTACGCCGACACGACGCCCTTGCCGCAGCGTGAGCCGAGGAGGCTCAGCCTTTGACAGCTCCGGCGGTCAAGCCGGAGACGATGTAGCGCTGGAGCAGTTGGAACACCAGCACCGTCGGGATGGCGGTGAGCAGGGTGCCCGCCGCGAACATCCCGAAGTTGTTGTTGCGCTCGCCGGCCACCAGGCCGAACATGCCGACCGCGAGGGTCTTCGACTCGGTGTTGGTGAGGAACACGTTGGCGATGAGGAACTCGTTGATCGCGCCGATGAAGGCGAGCAGCCCGGTCACCGCCAGGATCGGCGCCACCAGCGGCAGCATGATCCGGAAGAACACCTGGGGGTGCGAGGCGCCGTCCATGGTCGCCGACTCGTCCAGTTCCTTCGGCAGGGTGTCGAAGAAGCCCTTCATCAGCCAGGTGTTCGCGCCCAGCGCGCCACCCATGTAGAGCAGGAACAGGCCCCACGGGGTGTTGAAGCCGATCGCCGGGTACAGGTCGGTGATCGTCGTGAAGATCAGGAAGATCGCCACGATGGCCAGGAACTGCGGGAACATCTGGATCAGCAGCAGCGTGAGCAGGCCGACCCGGCGGCCGGCGAAGCGCATCCGGGAGAACGCGTACGCCGCGAGCGACGACAGGAAGATCGACGCGAAGCTGGCCACGCCCGCCAGCAGCAGCGAGTTGAGGAACCAGTGGGCGAAGGCGGTCTTCTGGAAGAGGTTGCTGAAGTTCTCGACCGAGGCACCGGTCGGCAGCAGCTCGGTCGAGGAGAGCGTGCCGAGCGGGTTCAGCGCCGCCGAGATCACGAACAGGATCGGGAAGAGGCTGAACGCGACGGCCAGCACCCCGACGAGGTGCCGCCAGCCCACCTGGGCGAACCAGCGGCTCCTCGACTTCCCGGCCGAGTTGCGGTTGGCGACCGGGGCGTCCGCGTAGGTGGTCACGAGTACACCTCCTCCTGCTTGCGGGTCCGCGAGAAGCTGATCGCCGACACCGTGGCCACGATCGCGAAGATGAAGATCGAGACCGCGGCGGCCATGCCGTACTCGGCGCCCTGGGCGCCGAAGGCCAGCCGGTAGGTGTAGGTGATCAGCAGGTCGGTCGCGCCGTTGGTCGGGTTGTCCGGCGCGAACGGTCCACCCTCGGTGGTCAGCAGGATCGCGTTGGCGTTGTTGAAGTTGTACGCGAACGACGCGATCAGCAGCGGCGAGAGCGCGACCAGCAGCAGCGGCAGGGTGACCGCTCGGAACGACTGCCACGGCGTCGCCCCGTCGACCGAGGTGGCCTCGGTCAGCTCGCCCGGGATCGCCTGGAGCGCGCCGGTGGCCACCAGGAACATGTACGGGTAGCCCAGCCAGAGCTGCACCAGCAGCACCGCCAACCGGGCGGACCAGGTCTGGCCGAACCAGTCGACGCCCAGTCCGAACAGGTTGTTGACCAGGCCGAAGTCGGTGTTGAACATGTCCCGCCAGACCAGCAGCATCGCGAACGACGGCATGGCGTACGGCAGGATCAGCAGCACCCGGTAGAGGTTGGTGCCCTTCATCCGGGGCGAGTGCAGGGCGAGCGCGATGGCCATGCCGAGCAGGAAGGTCAAGCCGGTCGAGCCGATCGCGAAAGCGAAGTTCCAGGCCAGGGTGCCGAAGAACGGCCCGGAGATCTTGGGGTCGGTGAGCACCCGGCTGAAGTTCTTCAGCCCGACGTTGACCTGCCAGCCCTGGGTGAGCCGCTCGCCGTCAGCGGCGACGAAGGAGCCGGCCTTCTCGTCGGCGGTCCAGGTCTTGCCGCTCTCGCTGTCCTTGATGCAGTCGCAGCCGGCGTCGTACGCCCGGACGGCCTTGCCCTCGTAGGCGCGCGACAGGCCGTTGGACCGGACCGCGCCGCCGGAGGTGGGCACCACCAGGTCGGTGATCTCCTTGCTCCGGACGCTGGCCTGACCGAAGTTGAGCACGGTGTAGCCGTCGGCGGCGGTCACCTTGCCGGTCGGGCTGACCGTCACCTGGCTCGCGTCGATCCGGCGCAGCCCGCCCGCGTCACCGGCGGAGACCTCCTTGGTCTTCGGGTCGCTGAGCAGGAAGACCAGGGGACCGGTCGCCGGGTCGCCCTTGGTGGCGACGGAGAGGGAGTACTCGGCGGAGCCGGGGATCTGCTTCACCGAGGCGGTCTGGATGGCGACGATCGCGTCGTCCTTGCTGCCGCGGTGGCCGTCGCCGAAGTTCGTGAAGGCGGTGCTCGCGGTGTAGAGCACCGGGAAGACCTGGAAGGCGAGCAGGAAGAGCGTGCCGGGAACCAGGTACTTGGCCGGGATGTGCCGCCGGCTGAGGTAGAGGTAGAACAGGCCGGCGGTGGTGACCGCGAGGATGCCCAGTCCGACCCAGTGTTCGGCCTCGATGAGCGGGAACGCCGCCCAGATCGCGATCCCGACAACCAGGCCGAGCAGGATCACCTTGACCACGAGCCCGGTCGCGGTGATCGGCGCGTGGTTCCGCGCGCTACGGGAGATGCGCGGGAGCCCGCGGCGAACGGGCTCCCGGCCCGGGGCCTGCGTGGCAGACCCCGGGCCGGACGGCGACGTGCTCATTACTTGATCTGACCCGCGATGGTCTTGCCAGCGGCGGTGATCGTCTTGGCCGGGTCGGCGCCACCGATGATGGCGGCCTCCGCCTTGCCGAACGGGTCCCAGATCGCGGCCATGGCCGGGATCGCCGGGAGCACCTGGCCGTTCTTACCGGCCTCCTGGAACTTGGCCAGGTCCGGGTCCTCGCCCTTGACCTGGTCGAAGGCGGCGGTCAGCGCCGGCGGGCGCGGCTCGGCCTTGTACAGCGCGACGGCCAGCTCGGGCTTGGTCACGTAGTTGGTGACGAACTCCTGGGCCAGGGCCTTGTTCTTGGCCTTGGCGGCGACGTAGAACGCCTGGACGCCCACGAACGGCTGGGCCTCCTTGCCGCCGGCGAAGCCGGGGACCGGGGAGATGTCGTACTTGATGTTGGCCTTCTTGGCGTCGGCGATGGCCCACGGGCCGGAGACCAGGAAGGCGCACTTCTTGCTGGTGAAGGTGGCGATGGAGTTCTCGCCGGTGATGGAGCGCTTCAGCGCGCCCTCGCCCTTCTCACCGAGCTTCGCGATCTTCTGGAAGGCCGCGATCGACTCCGGCTTGCCCACGCCCAGGTCCTTCGGGTCGTAGTCGCCGTTGGCCGCGGTGCCGAACAGGTAGCCGCCGCCGGAGGTGTACAGCGGGTAGATGTGGTAGGCGTCGCCGTTCTGGCCGGACTGGAGGCAGAGGATCTCGCTGGCCTTCTTCTCAGCCTTGAGCTTCTTGCCGGTCTGGACCAGCTCCTCGATCGTCTTCGGCGCCTCGGGGGCCAGCTCGGTGTTGCGGATCAGCGCGACGTTCTCGGTGGCGTAGGGGACGCCGTAGAGCTGGCCGTTGAAGGTCACGGCCTTGACCGCGACCTCGTTGAACGCGCTCTTCTGCTCGGCGGCGAGCTGCACCGGGTCGATGGCGCCGTTCTGGACCAGGTTGCCGATCCAGTCGTGCGCGCCGACCACGACATCCGGGCCGCTGCCCTGCTGCGAGGCGGTGACGAAGTTGGTCTGCAGGTCCTTGGAGACGGCCTGGACCTCGACGGTCACCCCGTTCTCCTTGCCGAACTCCTCGGCGAACGGCTTCAGGGCCGCGGTCCGCTTGTCGTCGGCCCAGATGACCAGCTTGCCGCCGGTCGCCTTGGCGGACTCCTTGGCGGCCGGCTTGTCGCTGCCACTGTTGCCACAGCCGGACGCGGCGAGCGCCAGGCCGAGGACAGCGACCACACCCGCGGTACGGATGCGCATCGGTACTCCTGTCGTCATGGCGGCCCGCCGGGGGAAGGGCGGCCCGCCAGTGGAAACCTCTGAAATCTCTTACTGACCGGCGCCGCGGTGCCGCGCCGCTGCTCTCGCATGTTGCGGGGACGTTAGCAAGGGGTTGCAGAGAATGGAAGGGCTTGCAGGAGTGTACGCAAGACTTTGCCGTTGAGCTAAAGTGCCGCCATGCGCGCTCGACTGTCCGACATCGCCCAACAGGCCGAAGTCAGCGAGGCCACGGTGTCGCGGGTGCTCAACGACCGCCCCGGAGTGGCCCCCGAGACCCGGCAGGCCGTCCTGACCGCCCTCGATGTGCTCGGCTACGAGCGCCCCGCCCGGCTGCGCAAGCGCAGCGCGGGCCTGGTCGGCCTGGTCGTACCCGAGCTGGACAACCCGATCTTCCCGGCCTTCGCCCAGGTCATCGAGTCGACGCTGGCGCAGAGCGGCTTCACCCCGGTGCTCTGCACCCAGACCCCCGGCGGGGTCACCGAGGACGAGTACGTCGAGATGCTGCTGGACCGGCAGGTGTCCGGGATCGTCTTCGTCTCCGGCCTGCACGCCGACACCGCCGCCAACCACGACCGGTACCGCGCGCTGATCGCCCGCCCGCTGCCGATCGTCATGATCAACGGGTACGCGCCCGGCATCGCGGCGCCTTTCGTCTCCTGCGACGACGGCGAGGCGACCGAACTGGCCGTCGCGCACCTGGTCGCGCTCGGCCACCGGCGGATCGGCCTGATCACCGGCCCGGACCGCTTCGTGCCGGTGCAGCGCCGGGTGGCCGGCTTCCGGGCCGCGATGACCCGCCTGGTCGACCCGACCGAGGCCGAGGTCGGCGAGTTGGCCGAGCTCTCGCTCTTCGGCGTCGAGGGTGGCGAGGCGGCCGCCAACCGGCTGATCGAGCGCGGCGTGACCGGCATCGTCTGCGGCTCCGACCTGATGGCCCTCGGCGCGATCCGGGCCGCCCGCCAGCGCGGCCTCGCCGTCCCCGCCGACGTCTCCGTGGTCGGGTACGACGACTCTCCGCTGATGGCCTTCACCGACCCGCCGCTGACCACCATGCGCCAGCCGGTCGCCGCCATGGCGGTGGCCGCGGTCCGGGCCCTGGTCGACGAGATCAACGGGCACGCCGCCCCGCACTCCGAGTACCTGTTCCGCCCGGAACTGGTGGTGCGCGGCTCCACGGCGGTGGCCCGCCAGGCCGGGCCCGCCCCGGGCGGCAGCCCGAACCGGCAGCGCCCGGCACCGCCCTCGCTCGCCATTCCGGCCTGACCACCGCCGCGCCACCGGCTGCTCACCGTCCAGCGAGCGGGCGTGATCACCGTCATTCCTTGCGCAAGAAATGCTTGACTCTTGCAGCGCTCGGCGGCATTCTGCTCAGACGCCCCGCGCCCGTCACCCGGTTACCCGCGGGGTGCCGCAGTCCCTTGCAGAGAACGGGGATCGTCACCGATGACCGCCGCCACCGACCCGACGCCGCTGACCTCCGACGACGACTGGTGGCGATCCGCGGTCGTCTACCAGGTGTACGTCCGCAGCTTCGCGGACGCGAACGGGGACGGCGTCGGCGACCTCGAGGGCATCCGGCAGCGCCTGCCGTACCTGCGCGAGCTGGGCGTGGACGCGCTCTGGCTGACCCCCTTCTACACCTCGCCGCAGATCGACGCCGGCTACGACGTGGCCGACTACCGGGACGTCGACCCGCTCTTCGGCAACCTCGCCGACTTCGACGCGATGATCACCGACGCGCACGCGCTCGGCCTGCGGATCATCGTCGACCTGGTGCCCAACCACACCTCCAGCGCGCATCCGTGGTTCCAGGCGGCCCTCGCCGCCGGCCGGGGCTCTGCGGAGCGCGAGCGCTACCTGTTCGCCGAGGGCAAGGGCGAGCAGGGCGAGCTGCCGCCGAACGACTGGGAGAGCATCTTCGGCGGCCCCGCCTGGACCCGGATCGATGACGGCCAGTGGTACCTGCACCTGTTCGACCCGGCCCAGCCCGACCTGAACTGGCGCCACCCCGAGGTACGCACCGAGTTCCACGACATCCTGCGGTTCTGGCTGGATCGGGGCGTGGACGGTTTCCGGATCGACGTGGCGCACGGGATGATCAAGGCCGAGGGGCTGCCGGACGTCGGCTTCAACTCGATGACCACCGGCCAGCGCCAGTCGGAGCTGCTGGGCAAGGGCAAGCTGCCCTACTTCGACCAGGACGAGGTGCACGACATCTACCGCACCTGGCGGCCGATCCTGGACAGCTACCCGGGCGGGCGGATGGCGGTGGCCGAGGCCTGGGCGGAGACCCCGCAGCGGCTGGCCCGCTACATCGGCCCGGACGAGCTGCACCAGGCGTTCAGCTTCGACTTCCTCGACGCCACCTGGTCGGCCGACTCGTTCCGCAAGGTGATCGACACGGCGTTGGCCGAGTCGACCATCGTCGGCGCCCCGACCACGTGGGTGCTCTCCAACCACGACCGGCAGCGACACGTCACCCGGTACGGCGACGGCGAGGCCGGGCTGCGCCGGGCCCGGGCCGCCGCTCTGCTGATGCTCGCCCTGCCCGGCTGCGCGTACCTCTACCAGGGCGAGGAGCTGGGCCTGCCGGAGGTGCTGGACCTCCCGGACGAGCTGCGCCAGGACCCGGCGTTCTTGCGTACCGGGGAGAGCCGGGACGGCTGCCGGGTGCCGATCCCGTGGAGCGGCGAGCTGGCCCCGTACGGCTTCGGCCCGGCGGGCAGCGAACTGAGCTGGCTGCCGGCCCCGGCGACCTGGCGAGCCCTCTCGGTGGCCACCCAGGCCGGCGTGCCCGGTTCCACGCTGGAGCTCTATCGGACCGCGCTGCGGATCCGCCACGAGCACCCCGCGCTGGCCGGACTCGACGGCATCACCTGGCTGGAGACCGAGCCGGGGTTGCTGGCGTTCCGCCGTACCGCCGGGGACGCCGAGCTGACCTGTGTGGTCAACATCAGCGGCGCGGCGGCGACGGTGACCGGCTACGGCCGGCCGATCGCCGCCAGCGCCGATCTCACCGAGCAGGGCGACGGGCACGTCCTGCCGGTGGACGCGGCTGCGTGGTTCGAACGGCGATGAGCCGGGTAACCCGCCATTGACCTGGTCGTCCGTTGTGCTTCGCGCCGACGGGCGGCTGGGCCACCGACCCCTTGTGGTGGGGGGTGAGGTGGCGCCGGCCCCGCGGGGAGTCGACTTCCCGGGGGCCGGCGTCCATCGGGGACCGCGGACCGCGCTCGACCCCGAACCGGGCCGGTGAGCGCGCTCAGTCCTTGCTGGCGAGCAGCTTGGCGATCCGGGCGAAGCCGGCCCGTACCTCGTCCCGGCTCGGGGCCCGCACCGGCTCGGGCTCCGGCTCCCGTTCGGCGGCGAGCTCCAGTTCCTCGTCGATGACGTCCTCGAAGTCGCCGTAGAGGTCCGCCTGGTCGGTCCGGGCCGCCTCGTCCTCGGCGGCGATCTGCGCGGCGGCGATCTCGCTGCGGATCTCCTCGGGGGTCAGCGCGGGCAGCAGCGGCTCGACCACCGCCATCAGCTGCTCCTCGGCCACCACCGCCTCGGCCAGGGCGAGCGCGTGCGGCCGCTCGTACGGGCCGCAGACGACCGGCTCCCACTCGTCGGCGTCGCCGAGCGGGCCGAAGGTGATGATCCACGGCAGGCCGAGCATCGGCGAGTCGTCCGGCAGGTCCAGTGTCACGAGTGCGCCCACCGGCTCATCATGGTCGTTACCGGCACCCCGAACTCCAAGATCCGCACAACATCGGGAAAGTGTGGCCTGTCGGCGAACCGGGGCCACTCTTTCGGGGACGTGGTCCGGATCGCCCAGCCGGGTCAGCGGGTGGCGTCGAGGGCGGCGCGGACGAGGGCGAGAGCGCGGTCCGGGGGTACGCCCAGGCGGAGCGCCTCGGCGGCGTACTCGGTCGCGGCGCGGTGCAGCCGGTCGGTGGCGTCGTCGCGGCCGGGCGCGACCACGGTGCCGTGCCGGCCCCGGGTCTCCACCAGCCCGGCCCCCTCCAGCTCCCGGTACGCCCGGGCCACCGTGTTCACCGCCAGCCCCAGGTCGGTGGCGAGCTGCCGGACCGCGGGCAGCCGGGTGCCCACCGGCAGCCGGCCGTCGCCGATCATCCGGGCGAGCTGCCCGCGCACCTGCTCGTACGGAGGCACCGCCGAGGTCGCGTCGATCCGGATCCGCGTGGTCATCCCGCACCTCCCGGCGTACCCGGGTCGGTCTCCACGTCCACCTCGACGTCCACCTCCCGGGCCGCGCGCCCCTCGGACAGGTCGACCACCCGGCCGTACCGGCTGGTGGCGGCCAGCGCCGCGCCGAAGAGCAGCAGCTGGTTGAGCAGGTAGAGGTAGAGCAGCAGCCCCACCGCGGTGGCCACCACCGTGTACGCGGGATTGTGCTCGGTGCGGACCACGTAGTAGCGCCCGACCGTGTTCAGCAGGGTGATGCCGACGGCCACCAGCAGGACCACCGGCCGCAGCCGGCGCCGGCTCATCCGCAGCCGGGGCACCGCGACCAGCAGCGCCACCGCCAGCACCGCGTTGACCAGCACGCTGAGCATCGCGCCGAGCGTGGTCAGCCCGACCGATCCGGTGCTGCGCAGCAGGAAGCGCAGCACCGATCCCAGCGCGTCGACGGCGACCACCGAGACGCCGAGCAGCACGAAGACCACGACCAGCACCACCAGGTCGACCAGGCGGCGGATCACCAGATTGCCGGGCTGCTGGTTGAGGCCGTACATCAGCCGCTGCGAGGAGCGGATCGCCTCGACCCAGCCGATCCCGGTGAAGACCAGGATGAACAGGCCGGCCACCCCGATGGTGTTGCTGCTCTGCGCGACCTGCTGCGGATTGAGGAACGGGACGTTCCGCTCCAGGAAGCCCGCCGCCGCCCTGCTGAACTCGTTGTTGTCCTCGAGGATCGCGCCGATCACCCAGTAGGTGACCAGGGCGAGCGCGAACACCGCGAAGAAGCCGTAGTAGGCGATCGCGGCGGCGAGCCGGCCGCCGAGCACGTTGCCGTAGAGCGCCCCGGCCCGCCACAGGTGGTCGAAGGCCGGCGACCGGTCCCGCGCGGCGTCGATCCGACGGTTCGCCGCGGCCTCGATCCGGCCGATCACGTTCACCACGTCATCCTCGCGGATCCTCCATCACGGCGGCGGCGGGCCGGCCAGGTGCTCAGCTCAGCCGCCGAGCGGGAAGTCGCGGCGGGGCTGCCACCGGGTTTCCCCGCTGTGCGAGAAGAGGGTGAACGCCGCCACCTCGAACAGCGCGGAGAAGTCGGCCAGGTCCTCGTACGCCTTGTCGAGCACCTCGGGCGGCACGTCCTGGGCCACCGTGACGTGCGGGTGGTACGGGAAGCGCGCCTCCCGGTGCAGCTCGGGCGCCGAGTTGATGGCGGCGGCCAGCAGCTCGCACTCACTGATCCCGGCCGCCACCGCCACGAAGACCACCTGGGTGACCGGCCGGAACGTGCCGGTGCCCCGCAGATGCAGGGTGAACGGCAGATGCGCGGCGGCCACCCGGGCCAGGTGCGCCTCGACGGCAGGCAGCGCGCGCACCGGGATCTCGGTGGGCCCGAGCAGGGTGACGTGCGCCGGGACGGCCTGCGGGTCGCCGGCCTCGATCCGGCGGCGGGTGAGCATCCCGCCCCACGGCTCGGGGATGTCCACCGCGATCCCGATCTGGATGGTGTCGCCGGCGTCCGGCCCCCCGTCCCTGCGATCCACGCTCCGCGCCACCCCTCCGGCCGCCGACTGTGTCCACCCGTCCCGTCGTGCCCGGACCGCTACTCGGCCCGGACCGGCGGAAAGAAGCCGATCCGCTCGTACGCGGTCAGCAGCGTCGCGGCGGCGACCGCCCGGGCCTTCTCCGCACCGTGCGCGAGCAGCTTGTCGAGCTGGGCCGGGTCGTCCAGGTGGGCGCGGGTGCGCTCCTGGATCGGGGTGACGAACTCCCGGACCACCTCGCCGAGGTCCTTCTTCAGGTCGCCGTAGCCCTTGCCGTCGTACGCGGCGACCAGCTCGTCGATGCTCCGGCCGGAGAGCGCCGAGTAGATGGTGAGCAGGTTGGAGATGCCCGGCTTGCCCTCGGCGTCGAAGACGATCTCGCGGCCGGTGTCGGTGACCGCGGAGCGGATCTTCTTGGCCGAGCGGGCCGGATCCTCCAGCAGGTCGATGATGCCGGCCGGCGAGGAGGACGACTTCGACATCTTGGCCGTCGGGTCCTGCAGGTCGGTGATCTTCGCGGTGTCCTTGACGATGTGCGGCGCGGGCACGGTGAAGGTCGGCCCGAACAGCGTGTTGAACCGCTGGGCCAGGTCCCGGGAGAGTTCCAGGTGCTGCCGCTGGTCCTCGCCGACCGGCACCGCGTGGGCCTGGTAGAGCAGGATGTCGGCGGCCTGCAGGATCGGGTACGTGAAGAGGCCGACGCTGGCCCGCTCACTGCCCTGCTTCTGCGACTTGTCCTTGAACTGCGTCATCCGGCTGGCCTCGCCGAAGCCGGTGATGCAGCCGAGCACCCAGGCCAGCTGCGAGTGCTCGGGCACCTGCGACTGGACGAAGAGGGTGCTGCGCTCCGGGTCGATGCCCAGCGCGAAGAGCTGCGCGGCGGCCAGCCGGCTGCGCTGCTTGAGCGCCTTCGGGTCGTGCCCGGCGGTGATCGCGTGCAGGTCCACCACGCAGTAGAACGCGTCGTGGCTGTCCTGCAGGGCCACCCAGTGCCGCAGCGCGCCCAGGTAGTTGCCGAGGTGGAACGAGTCGGCCGTCGGCTGGATGCCGGAGAAGACGCGCGGGCGTGCGGGTACGTCGGACATGGACATGGCGGCAATTCTGTCAGCAACGCCCGGCGTACGTCATGACGGGCCGGCGGGTCGGCGCCCGACGGGCGGGGCCGGGGCGCCGACCTCGCGTCGCTGCTCCGGCAGGCGCACGGCGGAGACCGCCAGGCGGGACACCCGCCGCCCCTCCAGCGCGAGCACCCGCAGCAGCCAGCCGCCCGGCGGGTCCTCCGGATCCGGTACGCCGGCGCCGGGCCCGGCCGGGTCCACCGGGACCTCGTCACCGGCGACCGGGAGCCGGCCCAGGGCGGCCATCACGTACCCGCCGACCGTCTCGTACGGCCCGGCGGGCAGCGGGACCCCGGTGCGCTCGGCGAAGTCGGCCAGGTTGAGCCGGCCGTCGACGACCGCGGGCAGGCCCGCGTGAGCCGGGTCGGGCGGGACGTCGTGATACTCGTCGTGGATCTCCCCGACCAGCTCCTCGACCAGGTCCTCGCAGGTCACGATGCCGGCGGTGCCGCCGTACTCGTCGACCACCACGGCCAGGTGGTGCCCCTCCCGGCGCATCTCGGTGAGCGCGGCGAGCACCCGCTTGCTGCCGGGCAACTGCTTCACCTCGCGGGTCAGCTCCCCGACCGTGGCGCAGCCGTCCGGTTCGGGGCGGAGCAGCACGTCCCGCAGGTGGACGAAGCCGACCACGTCGTCGTGGGTGCCGTCGACCACCGGGTACCGGGTGTGCGTCTCGGCCCGGACCAGCCGTTCCGCCTCGGCGAGGGTCAGCCCGGCGGAGAGGAACACCACCTCGGTACGCGGCACCATCACCTCGCGCACCAGCCGCGCCCCGGCCACCAGCACCTCGTCGATGATCCGGCGTTCGTCCGGGTCGAGCACCGTGTTGGCGGCAACCAGGTCGCGCAGCTCGGCCTCGCTGATCCGCTCGCGGCCGGCGGCCGGGCTCGCCCCGAGCAGGTCGGTGACCAGGCGGGTGGCGCCGTCGGTGGCCCGGACCACGAGCCGGGCGACGGTCCGGGCCACCGGTCCCGGCTCGCGTCGCGGCCGCCCCGGCAGCCGCCGCCGGAGCCCGGGACCGCCTGGCTCCCGCATGAGAAGGATGCTAGACAGCAACGGCCGTCCAGCTCGGGCTATGTGCGTATCTGTTCAATCATGGCGGATCGTGGTGGAATAGCGATGGGCCACGGGCAGCGGGGGCACAGCCCGCGGGCCTAGGGTGATCGACGGACGGTCGGCGCGGGGCCCGGCCAGGCAGGGAGGACCCGACGTGAAACTGCTCGTCACCGGCGGCGCCGGCTACATCGGCAGCGTGGTGACCCGGATGCTGCTGGACAACGGCCACGACGTCACCGTCCTGGACGACCTGCGCACCGGCCACCGAGCGGCCCTCGCCCCCGAGGCCACCCACGTCGACCTGTCGGTCCACGAGGTCGCCCGGGTGCTCACCCCGGACGCCGGCTTCGAGGGCGTGCTGCACTTCGCCGCGCTGATCGCCGCCGGCGAGTCGATGGTCAAGCCGGAGCTCTACTGGGACACCAACACGGTCGGCTCGCTCGCCCTGCTCGACGCGGTCCGCGCCGCCCGGGTGCCCCGGCTGGTCTTCTCCTCCACCGCCGCCGTCTACGGCAACCCCACCGAGCTGCCCATCCCGGAGACCGCCGTCAAGGCGCCCACCAACACGTACGGGGCGACCAAGCTGGCCGTCGACATGGCGCTCACCTCCGAGGCGGTCGCGCACGACCTGGCCGCCGTCTCGCTGCGCTACTTCAACGTCGCCGGGGCGTACCTGCACGACGGGCGGGCCATCGGGGAGCGGCACGACCCGGAGACCCACCTCATCCCGCTCGCCCTCGACGTGGCCGCCGGCCGGCGCGACAAGCTCCAGCTCTTCGGCGACGACTACCCCACCGTCGACGGCACCTGCGTCCGCGACTACATCCACGTGGCGGACCTGGCCCGGGCCCACCTGCTGGCGCTCGACGCCGCGACCGCCGGCCGGCACCGGATCTACAACCTGGGCAACGGCAACGGCTTCACCAACCGGCAGGTGATCGAGGTGGTCCGCGAGGTCACCGGCCATCCGGTGCCGGTCGAGGTGGCCCCGCGCCGCGAGGGCGACCCGGCCGAACTGGTCGCCTCCTCCGCGCTGGCCCGCGCGGAGCTGGGCTGGGTGCCGGTTAAGGCCACCCTGCGGGACATGGTCGGCGACGCCTGGGCGTTCTATCGCGAGCACGTCCTGGGGCAGCGGTGACCGGTCCCGACCCGGCCGCCGCGCCGTCCGGCGATGTCGCGGCCCGCGCCACCGCCGGCTTCCGGCAGCGGTACGGCACGCAGCCGGCGGGCCGCTGGGCGGCTCCCGGGCGGGTCAACCTGATCGGCGAGCACACCGACTACAACGACGGCTTCGTGCTCCCCTTCGCGCTGCCGCTGCGTACCGTGGTCGCCGCGGCCCCCGGCGACGACGAACGCTGGACGGTCTGTTCGGAGCTGGACGACGACGCGGTGGAGTTCGGGCCGGACGAGGCCGACGAGCCGGGCCGGGTCACCGGCTGGGCCGGCTACGTCGCCGGCGTGGTCTGGGCGCTGCGCGCCGCCGGCCACGCCGTCCCCGGCGCCCGGCTCGCCATCGCCTCCGACGTGCCGGTCGGCTCCGGGCTCTCCTCGTCGGCGGCCGTCGAGTCCGCGGTGCTCGCCGCCCTGGTCGAGCTGGGCGGGCTCGACCTGCCCGCCGAACGGTGGCCCCGGCTGGCCCAGCGGGCCGAGAACGAGTACGTGGGCGCGCCCACCGGGATCATGGACCAGTCGGCGGTCATCCGGGGCCGGGCGGGGCACGCCCTCTTCCTGGACTGCCGCAGCGAGGAGGTCGAGCAGGTCCCGTTCGACCTGGACGCCGCCGGGCTCGCCGTGCTCGTGATCGACAGCCGCGCCCCGCACCGGCACGCCGACGGCGAGTACGCCTCCCGCCGCAGGTCCTGCGAGGAGGCGGCGCAGGCCCTCGGGGTGGCCGCGCTGCGCGACGTGGACCTCGCCGACCTCGACGCCACGCTGGACAAGCTGCCCGACGACGAGACCCGTCGCCGGGTCCGGCACGTGGTCACCGAGGACCAGCGGGTGCTCGACATCGTCGCGCTGCTGCGCGCCGGCCGAGTACGCGACATCGGCCCGCTGCTGACCGCCTCGCACGCCTCGATGCGGGACGACTTCGAGATCACCGTGCCCGAGGTCGACACGGCGGTCGAGGCGGCCCTGGCCGCCGGGGCGTACGGGGCCCGGATGACCGGGGGCGGCTTCGGCGGCTGCGTCCTCGCCCTGGTCGACGCGGACTCCGCCGACGCCGTTGCCGCCGCCGTCAGCACCGCGTACGCCGAGCGCGGCTTCGCCGCCCCCGGCGCGGTGACCGTCCGCCCGGCCGCCGGCGCCGCCCGGCTCGACTGATCACGCCGCACGACCCTCCGGCCCCGACGGTCGGGGGCCGTTCGAGCAGTTGCGCGGGGTCAGCCGGCTTCGACGATCATGCCGGCGCCGACGGTGCGGTTGGTGGTCTCGTCGATGATCACGAAGCCGCCGGTGGTCCGGTTGCGGCGGTACTCGTCGGCGAGCAGCGGGACGGTGGTGCGCAGCCGGATCCGGCCGATCTCGTTGAGCTTCAGCTCGCCGGCCGCCTCGTCCCGGTGCAGCGAGTTGATGTCCAGCCGGTAGTGCAGGCCGCGCACGATCGCCCGCGCCGAGCGGGTGGTGTGCTTGATGGCGTACTTGCCGCCGACCTGCAACGGGCGGGTCTCGTCCAGCCAGCAGACCATCGCCTCGATGTCCTGCGCGACGGCCGGGGCGTTGTTCGGCCGGCAGATCATGTCGCCGCGCGAGATGTCGATCTCGTCGGTCAGCCGGACCGTCACCGACATCGGCGGGAACGCCTCGGCCACCGGGCCGTCCGCCGTCTCCACCGCAGCGATCCGGCTGGTGAAGCCGGACGGCAGCACCATCACCTCGTCGCCCGGCTTGAGCACGCCCGAGGCGACCTGGCCCGCGTACCCCCGGTAGTCGGTGACCGTGGTGGACTGCGGACGGATCACGTACTGCACCGGGAAGCGCACGTCGACCAGGTTGCGGTCGGAGGCGATGTGCACCCGCTCCAGGTGGTGCAGCAGCGACGGGCCCTCGTACCAGGGCATGTTCTCGGAGCGGGAGACGATGTTGTCGCCCTTGAGCGCGGAGATCGGGATCACGGTCAGGTCGGGTGCCTCGAGCTTCGCGGCGAACGCGGTGAACTCCGCGGCGATCCGCTCGAACACCTCCTCCGACCAGTCGACCAGGTCCATCTTGTTGACGCAGAGGACCAGGTGCGGCACCCGCAGCAGCGAGCAGAGGAAGGCGTGCCGGCGCGACTGCTCGACCAGGCCCTTGCGGGCGTCGACCAGGATCAGCGCCAGGTCGGCGGTGGAGGCGCCGGTGACCATGTTGCGGGTGTACTGGATGTGCCCGGGGGTGTCGGCGATGATGAACTTCCGCCGGGGCGTGGCGAAGTAGCGGTACGCCACGTCGATGGTGATGCCCTGCTCCCGCTCCGCCCGCAGGCCGTCGGTGAGCAGGGCCAGGTTGGTGTACTCGTCGCCGCGGGCCGCGCTGACCGCCTCGACCGCGGCGAGCTGGTCGGTGAAGAGCGACTTCGTGTCGTACAGCAGCCGGCCGATCAGGGTCGACTTGCCGTCGTCGACGCTCCCGGCGGTGGCGAACCGCAGCAGGTCCATCTGGCGGGCCGCCGGCGCGTCCGTCTCCAGCGTCTCTGTGCTCATCAGAAGTAGCCCTCCCGCTTGCGGTCCTCCATGGCGGCCTCGCTGACCCGGTCGTCGCCCCGAGTCGCGCCGCGCTCGGTGATCCGCGTCGCGGCCACCTCCTCGATCACCTTCTCCACCGTGTCCGCGTCGGAGCGGACGGCCGCGGTGCACGAGGCGTCGCCGACGGTCCGGTAACGCACCTGCGCCTTGAACCGCTCCTCGCCCGCCTTGGGCCGGATGAACTCGTTGACCGCGTAGAGCATGCCGTCCCGCTCGATCACCTCACGCTCGTGCGCGTAGTAGATCGACGGCAGCGGGATCCGCTCCCGGGCGATGTAGTGCCAGACGTCCAGCTCGGTCCAGTTGGACAGCGGGAACACCCGAATCGACTCGCCCGGGTGGTGCCGGCCGTTGTAGAGCGACCACAGCTCCGGCCGCTGGTTCTTCGGGTCCCACTGGCCGAACTCGTCGCGGAAGCTGAACACCCGCTCCTTGGCCCGGGCCTTCTCCTCGTCCCGCCGGGCGCCGCCGAACAGCGCGTCGAAGCGGTGCTTCTCCACCGCGTCGAGCAGCACCGGGGTCTGGATCCGGTTGCGCATGCCGTCCGCCGACTCGCGGACCAGCCCCGCGGCCAGGGCCTCCGGGACGCTCGCCACGATCAGGTGCAGGCCCAGTTCGGCGACCCGCTGGTCGCGATACTCCAGCACCTCGGGGAAGTTGTGCCCGGTGTCCACGTGCATCACCGGGAAGGGGATGTTGGCCGGGGCGAACGCCTTCTGGGCCAACCGGAGCATCACGATCGAGTCCTTGCCGCCCGAGAACAGCAGCACCGGGCGCTCCATCTCGGCGACCACCTCGCGCATCACGAAGATGCTCTCCGCCTCCAGCGCGTCGAGGTGGGAGACCTGGTACGCGGCCGGGGACGTCATCGGCGAAACTCGATTCCCTCAGATCCGTTCATCGGAATTCCAGACCTTTCCGGTCGGACTCGTCAAGAAGAACGTTCAGGCTACCCGGAATGCCGCTGCAACGCTGCAAGCAACCGACTGGCGAGATCCTTGCGGCAGACCAGCAGGTCGGGTAGGCGCGGGTCGGCCTCGTTGTATTTCAGCGCAGAACCGTCGATCCGGGAAGCGTGCAGTCCGGTGGCCGTCGCCACAGCGATCGGCGCCGCCGAGTCCCACTCGTACTGACCGCCGGCGTGGATGTACGCGTCCACCTCACCGGCCACCACCGCGGCGATCTTCGCGCCCGCCGATCCCATCGGCACCAGGTGCGCCCCGACGCCCTCGGCCAGGTCGGTCAGGAAGACCGGGGGACGGCTGCGGCTCGCGGCCAGCCGGATGGTCCGCACGCCGGGCGCGGTCGCCGCCTCCAGCGTCATCGGCGGATACGCCGGCGGGTAGTCGGTGGCCAGCACCCGGTGCTGCGCCGGCAACCCCACCGCCCCGGCGACCAGCCCGTGCGGCGTCGGCGCGTTCCGCGCCCAGAGCGCCACGTGCACCGCCCAGTCCGACCGGCCCTCCTCGGCGAACTCCCGGGTACCGTCCAACGGGTCGATGATCCACACCCGGTCGGCGGTCAGCCGGGACACCGCGTCCGGGCTCACCTCCGCGGTCCAGGCCAGCCGCGAGCCCTCGTCCTCCTCCGACAGCACCGCGTCCGCCGGCCGCCACCGCGCCAGCTCGGTACGGATCAGGTCGTGCGACACCTTGTCCCCGGCCGACTTCAACGCCCCCGGGTCGGCGAAGCCCAGCTCCGTACGCAGGTTCATCAGCGCCTGCCCGGCGCGGGCCGCCAGCCACCGGGCGAACGCGCCGTCGATCATCGGAGGACTGCCCATGCTTCCGCTCCCGTCGCTCGCCGTCACCGGCATCCGCCACGTCAGAAAGGCGCAGACTACCGGCCGAGAACCCCGCGCGCCCGGGACGACGGCTGGTCAGGTCCCGTGGTAGAGGTTCTGGGTCGGCTCCACACCCTTGGTGATCACCGACTCCACCACGTCCGCCGCCCGGTCGACCAGGAACTCCAGCTCCTTACGCTCGGACGAGGAGAAATCCGACAGCACGTAGTCCGCCGGATCCTGGCGCCCCGGCGGCCGGCCGATGCCGAAGCGCACCCGCACGTAGTCCTTCGTGCCGAGCGACTTCGACATCGAGCGCAGGCCGTTGTGCCCGCCCTCGCCGCCGCCGCACTTGACCCGCAACTGCCCGTACGGGATGTCCAGCTCATCGTGCACCGCGATCACCCGGCCCGGCGGGATCTTGTGGAACTGCGCCAGCCCGACCACCGGCCCACCGGACAGGTTCATGTACGTCAGCGGCTTCACCAGCACCAGCTTCGGGCCGCCGAACCCCAGCCGCCCCTCGGCGACCTCCGCCACCGCCCGCTTGTGCCGCCCGAACTTCCCGCCCAGCCGGCCGGCCAGCAGTTCGGCCACCATGAAGCCGACGTTGTGCCGGTTGCCCGCGTACTCCCGACCGGGGTTGCCCAGGCCGACCACCAGCCACGGCCCCGACTCGTCCGTCACGCCACGTCCCTTCCCTCACGCCCGACGACTCCAGCTCGGCGCGGCCACCGCCGCGCCACGACCGGAGCCCGTCGCCCGATACGCCGACAGGCGCCCCCGGAGAACCGGGGACGCCTGTCGCACAGCCTGCGGACCGATCAGGCCTCGGTCTTCTCCTCGGCAGCCGGCTCGCCCTCGGCCGGAACACCCTCCGGAGCCTCGGCGGTCTCCTCGCCGACCTCGGCCTCGGCTTCCTCGGCGGCCTCCTCGACCTCAGGCAGGGTGGCCTCGAGCTGCTCGGCGGTCGGGGCGGCGGTCACCGTGGCGACCGGCAGCTCCGGGTCGGCGGCCAGCTCGACACCGGCCGGCAGCTGCACGTCGGCGGCGGTGACCTGAACACCCGGCACAGCGCCGTCGATCGAGGCCTCCAGGTGGTCCGGCACCTTGGTGGCGTCGGCGGTCACCGAGAGGGTGTCGTGGTCGTGCACGATCAGGGTGTCCTTCGCGGCCTCACCGGTCAGCTCGACCGGGACCTCCACGGTCACCTTCTCGCCGCGGCGGACCAGGAGCAGGTCGACGTGCTCGAAGGTGTCCTTGATCGGGTCACGCTGGATCGCCTTCGGCAGCGCCAGCACCTGCGTGCCGTCGCTGACCTCGATCGCGAAGAGCTGGTTCGCACCGCCCTTGCGGATCGCGGCGGCGAACTCACGCGCCGGGAGCGCGATGTGCTTCGGCTTCTCGCCGTGGCCGTACAGCACGGCGGGCACCTTGCCGGCCCGGCGGGTACGACGGGCACCACCCTTGCCGAACTCGGTGCGGGGCTCGGCGCTGATCTTTACCTCGGACACGGGGAAACTCCTGATGCTTTCGCTGCGGCGGCTTGTCGACTGGCGGTGCTGGGGCGAGGGGCTCGCTGGGGCTCATGCGTCATGAACGACTGCCCGGAGCACCGCGTCGATGACGGCGCCTCCGTGCGGTGCTTTTCAGCCCGCCGGGCACCCTCGCCGTGGCAACCGCACCAGTCTACCCGAGGGATTTCCCGGCTATCCGGCAGTCCCCACCTCACCGCCGCGGCCGGCCCGCAGCGCGGCGGCCCGGCCGCCGACCGCCCCGGCTCGCGGCGTCGGACGCGCGAGCCGGGACCGCGTACGAATCAGCTCAGGCCACCGAAGAGCGTGGTCACCGAACCGTCGTCGAAGACCTCCCGGATCGCCCGGGCCAGCAGCGGCGCGATCGACAGCACGGTGATCTTGTCGAGCTGCTTCTCGGGCGGCAGCGGCAGCGTGTTGGTCACCACGACCTCGCTGATCGGGCTGTTCTTCAGCCGCTCGGTCGCCGGGTCCGACAGCAGCGCGTGGGTCGACGCGACCACGATCTCCGCCGCGCCCGACTCCTTCAGGATGTCCGCGGCCTTGGTGATCGTGCCACCAGTGTCGATCATGTCGTCGACGATCAGGCACACCCGGCCCTCGACCTCACCGACCACCCGGTTCGCCACCACCTGGTTCGGCTTCAGCGGGTCCCGGGTCTTGTGGATGAACGCCAGCGGGCAACCACCCAGCCGGTCCGTCCACCGCTCGGCCACCCGCACCCGGCCCGAGTCCGGCGCGACCACGGTCATCGGCCGGCCAGCGTACCGGTGCTCCACGTACTCGGCGAGCACGTCCATCGCGAAGAGGTGGTCCACCGGGCCGTCGAAGAAGCCCTGGATCTGCGCGGTGTGCAGGTCGACCGTCAGGATCCGGTTCGCACCCGCCGTCTTCAGCAGGTCGGCCACCAGCCGCGCCGAGATCGGCTCCCGGCCGCGGTGCTTCTTGTCCTGCCGCGAGTACGGGTAGTACGGCAGCACCACGGTGATCCGTTTGGCCGAACCACGCTTCAGCGCGTCGATCATGATCAGGGTCTCCATGACCCAGGTGTTGACGCCGTGCGTCACGGACTGCACCACGAAGGCGTCCGAACCGCGCACCGAGTCCTTGAACCGTACGAAGAGTTCCCCGTTGGCGAACTCGTACGAGTCGGAAGGCGTCGGCGCGATGCCGAGCACCTCACCGATCTCCTTGGCCAACTCCGGAAAGCCCCGTCCGGAGAAGAGCATCAGGCTCTTGCGGTTTTCGGCGACGATGCTGCCCATGGGCCCGTCTGCTCCCGTTATGTCGGTGTTTCCCGGCGGCGGTGGGGCCGCGGACTATTCGGTTGCAGTATCCCCCGCGTTCACCGGTCCACCCGTTGCCCGGCGGTCCCCGTGGATTCAGTCACCTTCTCTTGCGGCTCCGGCCTCGCCCGACGCACCCTCTCGGGCCTGCCGCGCCGCCTCGGCCGCGGCGGCGGACGCCGTACCGGCCCGCTTGCGGGCCACCCAGCCCTCGATCGCCCGCTGCGGCGCCCGGGTCACCCCGAGCGCACCCGGTGGCACGTCCTGGGTGATCGCGCTGCCCGCCGCGATGTACGCCCCCGCGCCCACCTCGACCGGGGCGATCAGGCTGGTGTCGCAGCCGACGAAGGCCGCCTCGCCGACCACCGTGCGGTGCTTGTTCACCCCGTCGTAGTTCACGAAGATCGTCGCCGCGCCGATGTTCGCCTTCGCGCCGATCGTGGCGTCCCCGACGTACGACAGGTGCGGCACCTTCGCGCCGGCACCCACCTCGGAGTTCTTCACCTCGACGAAGGTGCCCACCTTCGCCTTCTCCGCCAGCTTCGCCGCCGGCCGCAGGTACGCGAACGGCCCCACCGTCGCCCGCGGCCCGACCTCGGCGCCCACCGCGTGGCTACGCACCACGCTGGCGCCCTCCGCGACGGTGGTGTCGATCAGCGTGGTGTCCGGCCCCACCGTCGCCCCGGCGCCGACCACCGTCGCGCCCTGGAGCTGGGTGTTCTGGTCGATCACCGCGTCCCGCTCGACGGTCACCGTCACGTCGATCCAGGTGGTGTGCGGATCCAGGATGCTCACCCCGGCCCGCATCCAGCCCTCGTTCACCCGGTCCCGCAGCAGCCGGCGCAGCGCGGCCAACTCGACCCGGTCGTTGCAGCCCAGCGTCTCCACGTGGTCCGGGGCGCAGTGCACCGCCACCGGCTCCCCAGCGTCCCGGAGCAGGCCGAAGACGTCGGTCAGGTACTCCTCGCCCTGGTCGTTGTCGGTGGAGAGCTTGCCCAGCGCGTCCCGCAGCCGGGCCACGTCGAACGCGTAGATGCCCGCGTTGATCTCCCGCAGCGCGCGCTGCTCCGGGGTCGCGTCCCGCTCCTCGACGATCTGCTCCAGCCGGCCGCCGGCGTCCCGCACGATCCGGCCCAGGCCGGTCGGGTCCGGCACCTCGGCGGCCAGCACGGTCGCCGCCGCGCCCGCGCCCTCGTGCGCCTCCACCAGCGCCGCCACGGTCTCCGGCCGCAGCAGCGGCACGTCCCCGTTGATCACCACGACCGTGCCGGCGGCCTCCGGAACGGCGTCCAGCGCGATCCGCACCGCGTGCCCGGTGCCGAGCTGCCGCGCTTGGAGCACCGGGACGGCGTCCGGGTCCACCTCAGCCAGGTGCCCCCGGACCTGGTCGGCGCCGTGCCCGACCACGACCACCGTGCGGTCCGCGCCCAACGGCGCGGCGGCGGCCAGCACGTGACCGAGAAGGGTACGGCCGAGCAGCGGGTGCAGCACCTTGGGCAGGGCCGATTTCATCCGCTTGCCCTCACCGGCGGCGAGCACGACAACGGTGCGGAGGTGGGGCTGGGGCACGACGTGGCTCCCGTCGGGACGGCGACACTCTCGCGGCCATGCTAACCAGACCGCAGTGGAAACCGCCGAATACCCCGACAAGGGGGCACCGGCACCAGAAAACTGCTCGGCCGCCAGGGTTCGAACCTGAAACACGGGTACCAAAGACCCGGGTGTTGCCAATTACACCACGGCCGAAGGGTCATTCACAGCTTAGCGCCTGCCGTCCGACGTCACGTTGCCCGCACCTGGCCATGGCTCTGCCACCAGCCCCTCCACCACGCCTTCTATCCAGAGATACAGCTCACGGGACTTCGGCACCCGCACCTCCAGGCAGCTCGATAGTCCGCACCGACGTTGCTGGCGCATAGCGGTAACCCTCAGCCGCTCGTCGGCCCGCTCGGGGCAGTCGCTACGGCGGCAAAGATCTCGGCAACCAGTCCTTCAATCCGCCAGTAGAGCTCGCGGCTGCCCGGCACGTTGATCACCAGGCAGCCGTGGTAGTCACTGCCGATGTTCCGACGGACCGTAGCCACCCGGTGCTGCTTGATGGTCGAGCGCTTGAACCGGTCAACGGGGAGCCCTAGTTTCTCCGCCCACCAACAGATCGCCGCCTCGGCGTCGGCCGCCTCGTGGATGCTCACCCGGTAGGTCGGCATTACCCGATCGATCCCGCACGCTGCGAGGAAACGCAGGAAGAGCGCGAGTATGCCGGGGTCGCTGTTGATGAACTGCAGGTGATCGTCCCGCCGCCAAGGCTTTGATTTGGTGCCCTCACACCAGTAAATCGCGGCGCCAAGGAGCAAAAGATCCCGCTCGTCCAGCGCGCCGACCACCTCCGCCCCGCGTGCCTGCTCGGCCGCCTGCGCGGCGTCGCGCGCCTCGCGGTGTGCCGACCACCGGGCGTCGGTCATCAGCTTCGACCGGGCCCGCCGCCGCTCCGCCGCCGCCTCGTCCGGATCCAACGGCAGATGCTTCACCCACTGGTACGCGGTCGACTTCGCCACACCGAGCTGCTGCGCGATCTCGTTGACCGATCGTCCGTCGGCGCGCAGCCGCACCGCGTCGGCCCGCAGCGCATCCTTGGCGTTCGGGCGACGGGTCCAATCGGGCGGCGGTACGCCGCGCAGCAACGCGTTCGCCCGGTCGTGGCCGATGCCCAGCCGGGCACAGATCGCACGGACGGAGAGCTGCTCCTCGACGCGCAGGCGGCGCGCCTCATCGGCGAGCGGGTCGGTCACTATCGCAGGCTAGAACGGACGTACGACAAGGAAGTCGATTCACATCCGAGACTGTCCACTGCGATCTAGGCCGCTGCTGGTTACGGTGACGTAGGCGTAACCCGTCCCGCTGGGAGGTGCCAATGTCGACCGCCCTGACCGGCCCGAATACCGGCCCCAAGCCGCTGACCGAGGGTCACCAGTCCCGGGGCATCCTGGTCGCCCTCTGGGCCTTCGTGGTCGTACCGTTCCTCGCCCTGCTCGCCGCCGTGCCGATCGCCTGGGGCGGCTGGCTGGGCTGGAGTGACGTGCTCGTCGCCGGCTTCTGGTACATGCTGTCGGGGCTCGGCGTCACCGTCGGCTACCACCGCTACTTCACCCACGGCTCGTTCAAGGCGAAACCGTGGCTGCGGGTGGCGCTCGCGGTCGCGGGATCGTTCGCCGTGCAGGGCGAGGTCATCCAGTGGGTGGCCGACCACCGCCGGCACCACGCCTTCTCCGACCAGGAGGGCGACCCGCACTCGCCGTGGCGGTTCGGGGCGAGCGTCGGGGGGCTGACCCGGGGGTTGTTCCACGCGCATGTGGGCTGGCTGTTCAACCGGGAGCTGTCCAACCGGGAGCGGTTCGCCCCGGACCTGCTCGCCGATCCGGCCACCCGCCGGATCGACCGGCTGTTCCCGGTGCTGGTGGCGATCTCGTTGCTCGGGCCGGCCGCGATGGGCGGGCTGCTGACCTGGTCTTGGCAGGGCGCGCTGACCGCGTTCTTCTGGGGCGGGCTGGTCCGGATCGCGCTGCTGCACCACGTCACCTGGGCGATCAACTCGGTCTGCCACGTCTACGGGGAGCGTCCGTTCGCGGTGCGGCAGGGCGACCGGGCGGCGAACTTCTGGCCGCTCGCGCTGCTGTCGTTCGGGGAGAGCTGGCACAACCTGCACCACGCCGACCCGACCAGTGCCCGACACGGGGTGCTGCGGGGTCAGCTCGACCCGTCGGCGCGGGTGATCTGGTTGCTGGAGAAGGCCGGCGCGGTGTGGGCGGTGCGGTGGCCGAGGCCGGAGCGGATCACCGCGAAGCTGGTGGAACCGGGGCCGGTGCGCACCCGGTCGGCACGGCGGGAGCGATAACCGGGCGGCCGGACGGGCGCCGGCCTGGCAGGATGGCCGGATGACCGACCTTCGGCGCCGCCGACCGGCCGGCCCGCCCAGCGGCTGGCTCCGCAGCGGCCGCGACGCCGGGCCGCGGGTCCGCGGGGGGACGACATGAGCGGGCAGATCCCACGGCAGGGCGTCACCGAGCGCCGGCGAGGTGACGCGATGACCGAGGTTTCCGGCAACGACGCCAGCACCGCCCGGCGGCAGGCCGTTCCGGCGGCCAAGCCCTCTTCCCGGGTACGGATGTCCGCGGCGCAACGGCGCGAGCAGCTGATCTCGATCGCCCGGCAGATCTTCGCCGAGCGCGGTTTCGACGCCACCTCGATCGAGGAGGTGGCGGCCCGGGCGAAGGTGTCGAAGCCGGTGGTGTACGAGCACTTCGGCGGCAAGGAGGGGCTGTACGCGGTGGTGGTGGACCGGGAGGTCCGCTCGCTGCTGGAGCGGATCACCACGGCGCTGACCGCGGGGCACCCCCGGGAGTTGCTGGAGCAGGCGGCGTTGACGCTGCTGACGTACATCGAGGAGGAGACCAGCGGCTTCCGGGTGCTGGTCCGGGAGTCGCCGTTGATGTCGGCGACGGGCAACTTCAGCAGCGTGATGAACGACGTGGCGCACCAGGTGGAGCACATCCTGGGCGCGGAGTTCTCCAGCCGGGGGTACGACCCGAAGCTGGCGGAGCTGTACTCGCAGGCGCTGGTCGGCATGGTGGCGCTGACCGGGCGCTGGTGGCTGGAGGTGCGCAAGCCGCGGAAGGAGACGGTCGCGGCGCACCTGGTGAACCTGGCCTGGAACGGCCTGTCGCACCTGGAGGCGAAGCCGGGGCTGATCACGGTCCGCAAGCCGGGGTGACCCGGGGACCGGTCAACGGGCCTCGGCGACCGGGTGGTGGCGGCGGCGCCGTTCCGCGTCGGCGTGTTCGGGCGGGCCGACCTTGTCGTAGAGGCCGGTGCCGAGCAGGGTCAGCCCGAACAGCATCGACACGATGACGGTCGACATCGAGAAGTTCAGGAAGTTCGCCGGGGTTTGCAGCAGGGCCATCATCAGGATGCTGGTGAACAGGAAAACTCCCCCGGCGGTCAGGTTCATGTAGTGCCCGAGGTTGGTGCGACGGGACGCCCCGATCAGCAGGAACGCGCCGAACACGACGGAAACCAGCGCGAACGCCAGGTTGGTGCGGAGCCCGAGCGCCCAGTGACCGTCCCGGGCGAAGAGTGCCTCGCCCCAGGTCAGGAACGTTCCGTACACCCCGAAGACCAGAATGTAGAGCCCGATCAGCCCGGAGAGGGCGCGGTAGATCGGCCGCGCGGGATGGTTCACCGGGATGTGTGCCATGGAGACCCTCCAGCCGAGCGACCGATTCGGGGCAATTGTCACCTAGCATGCCCCGTCCCGTCCCCGGAAAACGCCGAAGGCCCGGCAGACTGCCGGGCCTTCGGGATGGCTGGGGTCAGAGCACCAGCCGGGCCTTCTGCCACTTCTCGTGCTCCTCGTCGGTGCCGACCTTGCCGTACATGCCGGCCATCAGGAGCACCAGCGACAGGGTCAGGACCACGATGACGGTCATGACCGAGAAGTTGAAGATGTTGGCGTCGGTGTGCAGGAACGCCAGCTCGGCCAGGCCGAGGGCCATCAGGACGTAGGCCAGCCACTGGTTGATCGCCACGTCGAGGTTGCGGCCGATCACGACGCCGAGCAGGATCACGGCCCCGAGCACGATGGAGACGAGCGAGAAGCCGAGGTTGGTGCCCTGGCCGAGGAGCTTGGTGTCGTCCTGGGCGAGGACGTCGTTGCCGGCGCTCACGACGATGCCGAGCACGCCGAAGACGACGAAGTACAGACCAACGAGCCCGCCGATCGCCCGGTAGATCGGCCGCGCGGGGTGGTTGACGGGGGTGTGGGCCATCTCTGCGTCTCCAAGACCGTTCGGATGAGGGGTCGCCTGCGATTGTCCCGTACGCCGAGGTGTGACGCCGCACACCCCCCACCTCGTGTCCCGTCAGCCGGCCGGCAGCTCCTCGGCGAGGGTCAGCCAGGCCTCCTCGGTGCGTTCCCGCTCGGCCCGCAACTCCTTCAACTGGGCGTCCAGCTCGGCCACCTTGGCGTAGTCGGTGGCGTGCGCGGCGAGCTGCTCGTGGAGGGTGGCCTCCTTCTGCTCCAGCTTGGCGATCTGCCGTTCCAGCTTGCCGAGTTCCTTGCGGGCGGTGCGTACCTCGGCGGCGGACATGCCCTCGCGTTCGGGGGCGGCCGCGGCCGGGGTGAGGTCGGCGGGCGCCGGGCCCCGGCCGGCGGCGGCCCGGGCCAGGTACTCGTCGACGCCGCCGGGCAGATGCACCAGCCGCCCGTCGCCGAACATCCCGTACGCGACGTCGGCGACCCGCTCGATCAGGTACCGGTCGTGGCTGGCCACGATGATCGTGCCGGGCCAGGAGTCGAGCAGGTCCTCCAGCGCGGCGAGGGTGTCGGTGTCCAGGTCGTTGGTGGGCTCGTCGAAGAGGAGCACGTTGGGCTCGCCGGCGAGCAGCCGGAGCATCTGCAGCCGGCGGCGCTCGCCGCCGGAGAGGTCGCTGACCGGGGTCCAGAGCCGCCGGTCGTCGAAGCCGAAGATCTCGGCGAGCTGAGCGGCGCTGATCTCCCGGTCGCCGAACTGGACGCGCCGGGCCACCTCCTCGACGGCTTCGAGGACGCGCAGGTGGCCGGGGAGTTCGGCGAGTTCCTGGGAGAGGAACGCGGGCCGGACGGTCTGCCCGGTGGTGAAGCGCCCGCCGTCGGGGCGAGTGACGCCGGCCAGCATCCGCAGCAGGGTGGTCTTGCCGGCGCCGTTGCGGCCGAGGATGGCGACCCGGTCGCCGGGGCCGACCTGCCAGCTGACGCCGTGCAGGATCTCCTTCGGGCCGGCGTGCAGGGTGACCTGGTCCAGGTCGTACACCTGCTTGCCGAGCCGGGCGGTGGCGAGCCGTTGCAGCGACATGCTGTCGCGTGGCTCCGGTACGTCGGCGATGAGCGCGTTGGCGGCCTCGATGCGGAACTTCGGCTTGGAGGTACGCGCCGGCGCGCCCCGGCGCAGCCAGGCGATCTCCTTGCGGAGCAAGTTCTGCCGGCGGGCCTCGGTGGCGGCGGCGACCCGCTGCCGCTCGACCCGGGCGAGGGTCCACGCGGCGAAGCCGCCCTCGTACGCCCGCACGGTCTGGTCGGCGACCTCCCAGGTGGTGGTGCAGACGGCGTCGAGGAACCACCGGTCGTGGGTGACCACGGCGAGCGCGCCCTTGCGGGTGACCAGGTGCTTCGCCAGCCAGTCGACGCCGCCGACGTCGAGGTGGTTGGTGGGCTCGTCGAGGATGAGCAGGTCGGCGTCGCGGACCAGCAGCGCGGCCAGCGCCACCCGGCGGCGCTCGCCGCCGGACATCGGCCCGACCGGCGCCTCCAGGCCGAGGTGGGGCATGCCGAGTCCGTCGAGGATGGCCCGGACCCCGGCGTCGCCGGCCCACTCGTGCTCGGCGCCCATGCTCTCGGCCAGCCAGGCGGTGCCGAGGACGACGTCGCGGACGGTCGCCTCGGGGGCCAGGTTCAGGGTCTGCGGGAGCCAGGACACCCGCAGGTCGCGCCGGTGGGTGACTCGGCCGTCGTCGGGTTCCTCGAGGCGGGTGAGCAGCCGCAGCAGGGTGGACTTGCCGGCGCCGTTGAGGCCGACCACGCCGACCCGGTCGGCGTCGTCGAGGCCGAGCGAGACGTCGGTGAGCAGCGGCCCGGCGGCCCCGTACCCCTTGGACACCCGGTCCAGGTTGACGATGTTGGCCACTTCCCCACCTTTCATGATCAAGGCGTCCCGGTGCCGGCGGGCACCTCAGGACGCCTGGCCCCTCAGGGTACGCGGGTCCGCCCGACGGATGTCCGGCCCCGACGAGGGTCAACGGCCCCCGCCGCCCGGTTTGTTCCGCCAGGTCGCCGACCTGGCGGTATCCGGGCGGCCGGGACACCGCCACATCGGCGACGCCGAGTCGATCTTGCAGCGCGGCCGGCCAGGGCGGCCGGGCGGTCAGACGATGCGGGCGCCGGCGACGGGGCCGTGGGCGACCCGGGCCTCCCGGCAGACCCCGGCGGCTTCCAGGTCGGCCGCGATCCGTCCGGCGTCGGCCCCGTCCCTGGCGAGGAAGACGCAGGTCGGGCCGGAGCCGGAGACGATGCCGGCGAGCGCGCCGGCCACCTCCCCCGCCTTGAGCGTCTCGGCCAGGGCCGGGCGCATGGTCAGCGCGGCGTCCTGGAGATCGTTGCCGAGGGCGGCGGCGAGCACCCGCGGGTCCCGCTGGCGCAGCGCGGCGAGCAGCCCGTCGGTGCTGCCCAGCGGCTGGCCCGCGGTGCCGGCGTCACGGAGCCGGTCCAGCTCCCGGTACGCGGCCGGGGTGGAGAGGCCCCCGTCGGCGACCGCCACCACCCAGTGCCAGGAGGTGGGGCGGGCCAGCACCGGGCTGACCGCCTCGCCCCGGCCGGTGCCGAGCGCGGTGCCGCCGTGGATCAGGAACGGTACGTCGGAACCGAGGTCGGCGGCGATACCGGCCAACTCGCCTCGGGACAGGCCGGTGCCCCAGAGCGCGTCGCAGGCCACCAGGGCGGCGGCCGCGTCGGCGCTGCCCCCGGCCAGCCCGCCGGCGAGCGGGATCTGCTTGCGCAGGTGCAGCCGGGCGTGCGGCAGCACGCCCGCGTAGCCGGCGAGGGCGTGGGCGGCCCGGATCGCCAGGTTGGAGTCGTCCAGGGCCAGTTCGCCGGCGCCCTCGCCCTCCATGGTGAGGGTGAGCGTGTCGCCCCGGCGGGCGGTCAGTTCGTCGTAGATGGAGATCGCGTGGTAGACGGTGTTCAGCTCGTGGTAGCCGTCCTGGCGCAGCGGGCCCACCCCGAGGTGCAGGTTGACCTTGGCGGGCACCCGGACCTTCACCGGCCCGCTCGCCCCGCGTCGCTGCCCGTCCTCGTCGTCCGGTCGCCAGGCCTCGGTCACGGGGCGATGTCCCGCGGGCGCAGGCGGATGTCGAACGGCTTCTCCACGGTCAACTCCTCGGCGGGGTCGGGCAGTGGCGCCCAGCCTACTGGGCGGTCGAGGGGGCGGTCGGGGCCGACGCGGCGATCGCGGCGAACTGCTCCACGGTGAGTGACTCCCCGCGTGCGCCGGGGTCGACCCCGGCGGCGGTGAGCGCTTCGGCGGCCCGGTCGGCGCCGCCGGCCCAGCCGGCCAGGGCGGCCCGCAACGTCTTGCGGCGCTGCGCGAACGCCGCGTCCACCACCGCGAAGACGGCCGCCCGGGGCACGTCGGCGCGGGGCGGCGCGTGCCGGGTGAAGGCGACCAGGCCGGAGTCGACGTTCGGCACCGGCCAGAAGACGTTCGGCGGGACCTTGCCGGCGGCTCGGGCCCGGGCGTACCAGGCGAGCTTGACCGACGGGACGCCGTACACCTTGGAGCCGGGACCGGCGACGAGCCGGTCGGCGACCTCCTTCTGCACCATCACCAGACCGTGCCGCAGGGTGGGCAGCTCGGCGAGCAGGTGCAGCACCACCGGCACGGCGACGTTGTACGGCAGGTTCGCCACCAACGCGGTGGGCGCGGGGTCGGCCAGGTCGGCGGCGGTGACCCGCAGCGCGTCGCCGGGGTGCACGGTGAGCCGGGCGGCGTCCGGGCCGGCGAACCGGGCGGCGGTCGCCGGCAGCGCGGCGGCCAGCGCCGGGTCCAGCTCCACGGCGTGCACGTGCGCGGCGACCGGGAGCAGGGCCAGGGTGAGGGAGCCGAGTCCGGGGCCGACCTCCAGCGCCACGTCGTCCGGGGCCAGCCCGGCGGTGGTGACGATCCGGCGGACGGTGTTCGGGTCGTGCACGAAGTTCTGGCCGAGCTTCTTGGTCGGCGTCACGCCGAGCCGGGCGGCGAGTTCCCGGATCTCCGCCGGGCCGAGGAGACCGGTCACGCCCCGTAGCGTATGCGGCCCGGCCTGGATGCAAGGAGGGGCCCCTTCTTAACAGACGCCTGTTAAGAAGGGGCCCCTCCTTTCACCACGGCCCGAAGGTGCGGTTGCCGGTGGCGGAGATCGCGGCGCAGAGGGCGTCGAGGTCGGTCCCGGTGGTCTCGGCCAGGAACCGCACGGTCAGCGGGATGAGGTACGACGCGTTCGGCCGGCCCCGGTGCGGCATCGGGGTCAGGTACGGGGCGTCGGTCTCCACCAACATCTGGTCGACGGGGGTGACGGTGGCGGCCTCGCGGAGCGCCCCGGCGCTGCCGAAGGTGACCGTGCCGGCGAAGCTGAGCAGGTAGCCCCGGCGGACGCACTCGCGGGCGAAGTCGGCGTCGCCGGAGAAGCAGTGCAGCACCACCGTGTCCGGGGCGCCCTCGTCGTCGAGGACGCGCAGCACGTCGCCGTGCGCGTCCCGGTCGTGGATGACCAGCGCCTTGCCGTACCGCTTGGCGATGGCGACGTGCGCGCGGAAGCTCTCCTCCTGCGCGGCCCGCCCCTCGTCGCCGGTCCGGAAGAAGTCCATCCCGGTCTCGCCGATGCCGCGTACCCGGTCGCGGGCGGCGAGCGTCTCGATCTCGCGGAGCGCCTCGTCGAGGTCGGCCAGGCGCGGGGCCTCGTTCGGGTGCAGCGCCACGGTCGCCAGCACCGCGCCGTACCGCTCGGCGACGTCGGCGCTCCAGCGGGACGACTCGACGTCCACGCCGACCTGGACCAGCCGGTCGACGCCGACGCCGGCGGCCACCGCGATCGCCGCCGCCACCGGGTCGTCGGCAGGCCCGCCGCCGGGTACGCCGGCCTCGCTGACCGTGATGTCCAAGTGGGTGTGGCTGTCCAGCACGGATACGGCCAGCGCCTCCGGGGCGGGCGGGAACTCCCCGGCTCGGCGGGCGGCGCGCTGCTTGCGGGTTTCGGTCTGCTCCGTCATCGCGGCCAGCATCACACACCGTCCAAGGCCGGCGTTCCCGGACCGCCATCGACTGTTCACGCCGGCAACATCTGTCGCGCTTAGCGTTCGGAGGGTGACCGTCACACCTCAGACCAGCGGGGCCGCGCCCGAACGGACCGGGCTGCACGTGACGTACGAGGGCCGGCTCCACCCGGCCGAGATGCTCGCCCGCGGGGCGGCGTTCGAGTTGTTCAGCGCCGACGAGCTGCCGGGGTTCGAGTTCTCTCCCCGCCCTGGCGTGGCGTACCCGTGGCGGAAGTTCGTGCACGCCGTGGAGGTGAGCGCGGTGCACGGGGCGGCCGAGCCGACCGAGGAGCCCGACTCGCCGCTGCTGATGCCGGTGCATCGGGAGCGTGGCTGGGCGTACCTGCGCCAGCTCAGCCAGCAGCCGGGGGCCGCGGCCGACCCGACGCTGGCCGTGGTGCGCGCCTCGGCGGTGATCCGGCCGGGGACCCGGATGCTGAAGGTGCTCTCCGCCCGTCAGCTCGCCGGCTATGTGCGGGGCTGGCTGCCGCACGGCTTCTGCTACCGGGAGCACGATGTGGCGCACCTGCGTACGCCGGCCGGGATGGCGGTGCTGCGCGGTGACGGCGAGGGCGGCGACGTGTCGTACGCGCTGCGCTGGCGGGCCGCCGACCCGGCCGACTACGACGTCCCGGTCGGCGCGGCCCACCACGGGCTCACCGTGCTGCCGCCCCGGGACCGGCTCGGGCCGCCGGTGCTGGGCACCGGATTCGTGCCGAGCAGCGCCCAGCTGATCCCCGAGTTCGTCACCCGGGACTTCGCCGACCTGCCGATGCCGGCGAACGCCACCCTGCTCGCCTACCCCGCCGAGGGGGTGGAGGTGGTGCTCTACACCTACCAGGCGGAGCAGCGGGGCTGGCTGCGCATGGTCGGCCCGCAGTGGCGTCACCTGCTCGCCGCGGTGCCCGGCCTCTCGCCCGACCAGGAGTACGTGCCCACCGGCGACGTTCCCCGCTCCACGCAGCTCGTCGGCGCCTACGGCGGCGGCGAGTACGAGGCGGTGGCCGACCAGCCGGACGGGTTCCGGGTGCTGGCGATGACGCGGGCCGCCCGTTACCCGGTGACGGCGGCGGCCCGGCGGCTGCGCTTCGCGCATTGGCGCGGGGTGCCCTGCCTGGTGCTGCGGGAGGAGTCGGGCTGGCTGCGGCTGCGGTTGCGCCGGCCGGATCCCGAGGCGGTGCTCACCACCGGGGCGCAGTGCCACGAACGGGGCGTCTACGAGGCCTGGGCACCGGGCGCCGAGGTGACCGGCGACGAGGTGGTGGACCTGCCGTACCCGACGGCATAAGGGGGGCCTGCCCGGGAAAGCGCGGACGTCCGAGACGTAGCGCACCGGGAGAAGATCATGCCCTTCATCACCGTCGGTACGGAGAACTCCGCCCCGATCGACCTGTACTACGAGGATCACGGCTCCGGCCAGCCGATCGTCCTGATCCACGGTTTCCCGTTCAACGGTGCGACCTGGGAGAAGATGAGCATTCCGCTGCTCAACGCCGGCTACCGGGTGATCACGTACGACCGGCGCGGTTTCGGTGCGTCCGCCCAGCCCACGATGGGGTACGACTACGACACGTTCGCGGCCGACCTGGACGTCCTGATGACCGAACTGGACCTGCGCAACGCGATCCTGATCGGGCACTCGATGGGCACCGGTGAGATCACCCGCTATCTCGGCGTGTACGGCTCGGACCGGGTGGACCGGGCGGTGCTGATGGCCCCGTTGGCGCCGTACCTGCTGAAGACGCAGGACAACCCGGAGGGCGTGGAGAAGAGCCTCTTCGACGCGTTCCAGCAGGCCATCATCCAGGACCGCTTCGCCTACCTGACCCAGTTCTGCGACGCGTTCTTCAACGCCAGCGAGAACAAGGGCAAGCTGGTGAGCGACGAGGCGTACCGGGCGCACTGGCAGATCGGCGCCCATGCGTCGGCCAAGGGCACCCACGATTCCGTGACCGCCTGGCTGACCGACTTCCGGCGCGACCTGCCGAACATCAACGTCCCGGTGCTGATCATCCAGGGCGACAAGGACAACGTGCTGCCGTTCCCGAAGACCGGGCAGCGGTTGCAGAACATGCTGTCCGACGTCCGGCTGGTCACCCTGAACGGGGCGCCGCACGGCATCCCCTGGACCCACCCGACCGAGGTGAACCAGGCGATCATGCAGTTCATCGGCGCGCCGTCGATGGCCCGCGTCTGACCGACGGACGCGATGCGGCCCCCGGATCGCTCCGGGGGCCGCGCCGCATATCGGGCTCAGCCGGCCAGCCGGGCCAGCTCCTCGTCGACGATCGACGGGTCGAGCTTGCGGAAGACCGGTTTCGGCGCCGCCAGCGGTCGGCCCACCTCCAGGGGTACGGACTCCCACCGCGCGCCGACCGTGTAGTCGCCGGTCAGCACCGGGTACGCCGGCCCGCCGTCGAGGTCCTCGACCTCCTCGATCACCGGCATCGGCGCGTGCACGCCGGTGCCGCCGAGCAGCTCGTGGATCTTCTGGGCGGAGTGCGGCAGGAACGGGGTGAGCAGCGTGTTGGCGTCGCTGACCACCTGGAGGGCGACGTGCAGGATGGTGCCCATCCGCGGCTTGTCGTCCTCGCCCTTGAGCTTCCAGGGCGCCTGCTCCGACAGGTACTTGTTGGCCTCGGCGACGACCCGCATCGCCTCGCCGATGGCCTGCTTCTGCCGGTGCCGGGCGATCAGGTCGCCGACGGTGGCGAAGCCGGCCCGGGCGGTGGCGAGCAGGGCCTCGTCGGCCTCGGTGAGCCCGGCCGGGTCGACCGGCGGGACCGCGCCGAAGTTCTTCGCCGCCATCGAGATGGACCGGTTGACCAGGTTGCCCCAGCCGGCGACCAGCTCGTCGTTGTTGCGGCGGAGGAACTCGGCCCAGGTGAAGTCGGTGTCGTTGCTCTCCGGGCCGGCGACCGCGATGAAGTAGCGCAGCGCGTCGGCGTCGTACCGCGCGAGGAAGTCCCGGACGTAGATGACCACCTTGCGGGAGGAGGAGAACTTCCGTCCCTCCATGGTCAGGTATTCGCTGGAGACGACCTCGGTGGGCAGGTTGAGCCGACCCAGCTCGCCCGGCTCGCCGTCGCGGGAGCCCTCCCCGGAGTAGCCGCCGAGCAGCGCCGGCCAGATCACCGAGTGGAAGACGATGTTGTCCTTGCCCATGAAGTAGTAGCTGCGGGCGTCCTTCCCCTCCTCGTCGGTGGACCACCACTTGCGCCACGCCTCGGGGTCGCCGGTGCGGCGGGCCCACTCGATGGAGGCGGACAGGTAGCCGATGACCGCGTCGAACCAGACGTAGATCCGCTTGTCGGGGCGGTCGCGCCAGCCGTCCAGCGGGATCGGCACGCCCCACTCGAGGTCCCGGGTGATGGCCCGGGGCTGGAGGTCGTCGAGCAGGTTCCGGGAGAAGCGCAGCACGTTGGGGCGCCAGCCCTCTCGGGTGTCCAGCCACTGCCGCAGCGCGTCGGCCAGGGCGGGCAGGTCCAGGAAGAAGTGCTCGGTCTCGACGAACTCCGGCGTCTCGCCGTTGATCTTCGACTTGGGGTTGATCAGGTCGATCGGGTCGAGCTGGTTGCCGCAGTTGTCGCACTGGTCACCGCGGGCGCTGTCGTAGCCGCAGATCGGGCAGGTGCCCTCGATGTAGCGGTCCGGCAGGGTGCGGCCGGTGGACGGGGAGATCGCCCCGGTGGTGACCTTGGGGACGATGTAGCCGTTGCGGTGGAGGCCCTGGAACAGCTCCTGCACCACGACGTAATGGTTGCGGGTGGTGGTCCGGGTGAACAGGTCGTACGACAGCCCGAGCGCGCGCAGGTCCTCGGCGATCACCCGGTTGTACCGGTCGGCCAGCTCGCGCGGGGTGACCCCCTCGGCGTCGGCCTGCACCTGGATCGGGGTGCCGTGCTCGTCGGTGCCCGAGACCATGAGCACGTCGTGACCGGCCATCCGCATGTACCGGGCGAAGACGTCGGAGGGAACGCCGAATCCGGATACGTGGCCGATGTGGCGCGGGCCGTTGGCGTAGGGCCAGGCGACCGCGGCGAGAACGTGACTCATGAGCGTCAAGCCTAGTGATTGCCTCCGGGCACCCGCGAACCAATAGGGCGCGTCCCACGTCCGACCCTCCACAGCCCGTCCGATTTGTCGCCGACACGCGGCCTGAGCTGCCCGGCCTGCCCTGCGTAGCGGTGTGGAATAAGCGGCGTGACCAGCAGACGGGCGGGCCAGGACGGGTCCGCCGCCGCGACGACCGGCGCGGACGACCGGACGTCCCGGCCGGGCGCGACGCGCGGCGGGGTCGCCCCGCAGCCCCGGCTGGACCCGGCGGACCCGCCGGTCGAGGTCGAGCCGACCACCGGGGCGCCGGTGGACGCCGTGCCCCGCCGAGTGCCGGTCCGGCAGCCCCGCTGGCAGCTGCCCGCCCCCGGCGACCAGCCGGACGGCGGCGAGGTCTTCTGGGCGCCGATCGAGGAGGTGCACTGGGACGGCACCCCGCTACGCGAGGAGGCCCGGAAGGCGGAGCGGTCACGGGCCCCGGCACCCCGACGGCCCCGGACCCGGCGCGGCCACCCGCCCGACCCGCTGCGGGGGCTCGCCGCGCTGGTGGGGTTGAGCCTGCTGGCAGCCTTCTTCGCCTGGGTCAGCGCGGGGCCGTTCTGGCTGGCGGTGGGGCACTCGACGGACGGGACCGTGGTGATCACGCACTGCTCGGGCAGCGGCCTGACCCAGCGTTGCCGGGGCATCTTCCTCGCCGACGGGGAGCGCTTCGTCGCGCACGGCGTACGGGTCAGCGGGGTCCCGGCCGAGCGCAGCGCCACCGGCACCGCGCTGCCGGCCCGGATGACCGGGCCGGACGGCGGCACCGCGTACGCGGACACCGGCGTCGGCCGGCACCTGCGCTGGTTGCTCGGCCTGCTGCTGGTGGTGGCCTGCGCCGCCGGGATCGCCCGGTGGACCGGCGCGACCCGGCTGCCCCACCCACGGCACCGGCGCTGGGCCGTGGCGGTGGCCCTGGCCGGTCCGCTGCTGATCACCGCCGGCTTCCTCGCCGCCGCCTGGTGACGGGTTGCGGCTGTTAAAAGGGGGCCCTTGCTATACCGCAGGCGTTAACAGGGGCCCCCTCCTTTCAGGCGTGCACGACCGCGTAGACCTCGCGGCGGCGGAGGGCGTACTCGGTGGCGACCTCGGTGATCGCGTCCCGCCGGGACATCCCGGCGGCCTCCCGCTCGGCCACCGCGGCGCGCAGGGTGTCGTCGTCGGGCCGGGTCGCGGCGGCCGGCGGCGCGCCGGCCACGACCAGGGTGATCTCGCCCCGGGGCTCGCCCTCGGCGGCCCACTCGGCCAGCTCGCCCAGCGGCCGGCGGACCACCTCCTCGTACGTCTTGGTCAGCTCGCGGCAGAGCGCGGCGGGTCGGTCCGGGCCGAACGCGGCGGCCAGGTCGGCCAACGCGCCGGCGATCCGGTGCGGCGCCTCGAACAGCACCAGGGTGCGTTCCTCGGCGGCGAGGGCGCGCAGCCGGGACCGGCGGGCGCCGGGCGTGCGGGGCAGGAAGCCCTCGAAGCAGAACCGGTCGCAGGGCAGCCCGGAGAGCGCGAGCGCGGTGGTCACCGCGCTCGGCCCGGGGGCCGCGGTGACCGGGCAGCCGGCGTCGATCGCGGCCCGGACCAACCGGTAGCCGGGGTCGGAGACGCTGGGCATGCCGCCGTCGGTGACCAGGGCGATCGTGTAGCCGGCGGCGAGCACGTCGACCAGTTCGGGGGTACGCCGTTCCTCGTTGCCCTCGAAGTAGGAGACGATCCGGCCGGGGACGGTGACGTCCAGCTCCCGGGCCAGCCGGGTGAGCCGCCGGGTGTCCTCGGCGGCGACCACGTCGGCGGTCGCGAGCACCTCGCGGAACCGGGTCGAGGCGTCAGCCGGGTTGCCCAGCGGCGCACCGAGCAACACGAGGCGTCCCACCTCGGACATTTCACCCACGACGTGCGCTCCTTCATCGACAGCCGTACCAATCTCGGAGACGACGGGCGCCACCGGGCACCTTCGCAGCCTACGATCGCCGGGTGACGAGTGCGTCGACAGCACAGAGCGTGAGCGCGGGTCGGGCCGGATCGGACCGACCCACCACCGACCAGGCCACCGGGTCCACGACGAACGGCGCGGGCGGGATCCCGGCCGTCGTCCGCCGGCGTCTCGCCACGGTCGACGCCCGTCTCGACGGGCACGCCTGGCTGGCCACCGGGGTCGTCGTGGTGATCGCGGCGATCCTGCGGTTCGTCGGCCTCAGCGGTCCGAAGGGCAAGATCTTCGACGAGATCTACTACGCCCGGGACGCGTACGGGCTGATCGACCGGGGCGTCGAGTGGAACTACAAGGACGGCGGCCCGTCGTACGTGGTGCACCCGCCGCTGGGCAAGTGGCTCATCGGGCTCGGCGAGTGGGCCTTCGGCTACCAGGACGCGGAGTTGAAGATCTCCGTACCCGGGCACCTGATGACCACCGCCCCCGAGTTCGGCTGGCGGTTCGCGGCGGCCGTCGCGGGCACCCTGTCGGTGCTGATGCTGGTCCGGATCGGCCGGCGGATGTTCCGCTCCACCACGCTGGGCTGCGCGGCCGGCCTGCTGCTCGCCCTGGACGGCTTCCACCTGGTGCTCTCCCGCACCGCGCTGCTGGACATCTTCCTGCTGCTGTTTGTGCTGGCCGCGTTCGGGGCGCTGGTCCTCGATCGGGACGCCCGGCGCCGCCGCTGGTCGCGGGCGCTGGAGGCGGGGCTCGACCCGTCGGTGCCGGGGAAGGCCGGCCGGCCGGCGTCGACCTGGCGGGACTGGCCCTGGTGGCGGCTGGCCGCCGGGGTGCTGCTCGGCTGTGCCGTTGCGGTGAAGTGGAGCGGGCTCTACTTCATCCCGGCCTTCGCGCTGCTGGTGATCTTCTGGGAGGTCGGCGTCCGCCGGTCCGCCGGGGTACGCCACCCGTGGCGGGACGCGCTGCTGGACGAGCTGCCCTGGCTGCTGCTGGCCGGGGTGCTGATGGTCGGCACCTACCTCGCGACCTGGTCGGGCTGGCTGCTCAGCGACGACGGCTACTACCGCCTGGCGAGCCGCTACCCGAACACCCCAGGGCTCAGCGACACCCCGATGATCGGGGCGCTGATCAACCTGTGGGAATACCACAAGGCCGCGTACGGCTTCCACACCCAGCTCGACGACCCGCACAAGTACCAGTCGTGGCCGTGGCAGTGGCTGCTGCTGGGCCGCCCGGTCGCCTTCTACTGGTCGGGTGAGGGAAACTGCGGTGCACCGAGCTGTGCGTCGGAGATCCTGCTGCTGGGCACCCCGCTGCTCTGGTGGTCGTTCCTGCCCGCGCTAGCCGCCACGGCCTGGCTGGGACTGGCCCGGCGGGACTGGCGGGCCGGGGCGATTCTGCTCAGCGTGGCGGCCGGCCTGCTGCCCTGGTTCTGGTTCGCCCTGGACAAGCGGACGATGTTCTCCTTCTACACCGCGCCGGCGGTGCCGTTCCTGGTGCTGGCGGTGGTCTACGTGCTCGGGGCGATCGTCACACCCGCACCGGTCACCGGCACGGCGGCACCGCCGAGCGGGCAGGACGTCGCCGACCGCCGGCTGGTGGGCGGGATCATCGCGGGCGCGTACGTGCTGCTGGTCGCCCTCTGCTTCGGCTACTTCTACCCGATCTTCGTGGGCAGGCTGATGACGTACGCGGACTGGTCGGCCCGGATGTGGCTGGACGGCCGCTGGATCTGACCCGCGTCCAGGCGCACGACGCGGCCCGGTGGCACGTCCACCGGGCCGCGTTTTCGCGTGCGAGGGGAAGAGAGAGCGCCCCCGACCGATTCGGGAACACGAAAAGGCGCGCCCCGATCGCCTGCCACGGGGGAAGCGGGCGATTGGGGCGCGCAAGACAGAGCTTAACCACACTCCGGCACTCGCACAACGGGTCGTCCCCGGTCAGATTTCCGACGAATGCGCCACTCCACGAATGGTTTACATCCGGCATATTACGGTGGGTCACACCGTCGGAACATTACGAATTCCTTACCGCTATCGGGTCTCCACCACCATCACGACGGAACGCCCGATCACGCCCGCCGAACGCCTCGTCAAACCGTGATCGGAGCGCGAAGTGCGACCCAAATGATCTTCCAAAGTGGATCTCACTACACTTCGCCCGGTGATCAACAAGAGACGATCGACAGCCGTCCTTCTCGGACTGTTGGCGACGACCGCGCTGATCGGTCCCGCCCCCGCCCTGGCCGACGACGAAACCGCCGAACCACCCGCCGAACCACCCAAGGTGGAACTCGTCCTCGACGTGAGCGGCTCGATGCGCGCCCGGGACATCGACGGGCGCAGCCGGATCTCCGTCGCGCAGCAGGCGTTCAACGAGGTCGTGGACGCGCTGCCGGACGAGACCCAGCTCGGCATCCGGGTGCTCGGCGCCACCTACCGGGGCAAGGACAAGAAGCAGGGCTGCCTGGACACCCAGCAGATCGTGCCGGTCGGCAGGGTCGACCGGACACAGGCCAAGGCGGCCGTCGCCACGCTGCGGCCGACCGGGTTCACCCCGGTCGGGCTGGCGCTGCGCTCGGCCGCCCAGGACCTCGGCACGGGCAGCACCGCCCGCCGGATCGTGCTGATCACCGACGGCGAGGACACCTGCGCCCCGCCCGACCCGTGCGAGGTGGCCCGGGAGCTGGCCGCCCAGGGCACCAAGCTGGTCGTCGACACCCTCGGCCTCGCCCCGGACGAGAAGGTACGCCGGCAGCTGCTCTGCATCGCCGGGGCGACCGGCGGCACGTACACGGCGGCGCAGAGCGCCGACGAGCTGACCGGCCGGATCAAGCAGCTGGTCGACCGGGCCCGGGACACCTACACCGCCACCCCGACCGTGGTCGGCGGCTCCGCCGAGTGCCGCGACGCGCCGCTGCTCGGCCCCGGCGTCTACACCGACCGGGAGGCGTTCGCCGAACACCGCTGGTACCGGGTGCCGGTGCGGCCGGGCCAGGAGCTGCGCGCCTCGGTCAGCATCGCGCTGGACCGTCCGGTCAACCCGGACTACGGGGTGCTGCTGCGGGCCACCGCGCAGGACGGGCGGGAACTGGTCCGGGGCGTCGACGCCGGCAGCGGGCGTACCGACGTGATCTCGGCCGGCCTGCGCTGGTCGGCGGCCGAGGACGCCCCTGATCCCGCGCCGAGCGGCACGGTCACCGCGCAGGCCGTCTGCCTGGTGGTCAGCAACGCCTTCGCGCCCCGGCCCGGCACCGAGGCCAGCCCCGGGATGCCGGTGGAACTGACCGTCGACGTGGTCGCCGCGTCGCCCGCCCCGGACGAGCCGGACCTCGGTCGCGGCTGGGCCCTGCTGCTCCTGCTCACCCTGGCCGGCCTGGTCACCGGGCTGGTCGCCGGGCTGCTCACCCGCTGGTGGGCCGCCACCTGGAGGGAGAACTGAGGATGCGTACCCTGATCCGCTCCGCGGCGGCGCTGGCCGCCGTCGGGCTGACCCTCACCCCCACCGCGGCCTCGGCGACGCCTACCCCGTCGCCCGGCGCGGCCACCGTCACCAAGGCCGGCACCTCGTTCCTCACCGCCACCGCGATCACCGCCGGGCAGCCGGTGCAGGTGGGTGCCTCGACCGGTGACCACCTCTACTGGTCGTTCCGGGCCGAGGCCGGGCAGGTCCACGAGATCGCTGCCACCGTCTCCTTTCCCAAGGGCCGCACCGGCGCGTCCACGTGGACCGTGGACGTCTTCGACGGGCTGCGCCGCCGCCAGGCGTGCACGGCCGGCGCGCAGACCCCCACCGCCGACGCCTCGGCGACCAGCGTCACCCTCGGCTGCACGCTCCGCCGGGTTCGTCCCTGGGCCGAGCCGTGGTCGGGTGACCCGTTGCCCGGCACCTACTACGTCCGGCTCTCGGTGACCGACCTGCCCGAGCCCGACCTCGGCCTGCCGATCGACGTGGACCTGCTGGTCAGCGTCGACGGTGAGGGCGGCGCGTCGGGCGACGACGGCCGGCTGGCGGCGCCGCTGGTGCCGAACACCCGGGCCGGCACGGTGCTCACCGCCGAACCGACCCCGGAGCCGGTCGCCGAGGAGGAGACCAGCCTGACCGGCTGGCTGCCGGAGGCCGGCTCACGCTGGGTCTGGACCACCGCGGGCGGCGTGCTGGCCGCCGTGGCCGGCGTGGTCGGTTTCGCCCTCACCCGGCGGCCCCGCCGCCCCTGACCCACCGGCCGGTGGCCGCCGAGCGCGGCGGCCACCGGTCAGACGGTACGCGGATGCCGCGGCACCCAGCCGATGAACCGGTCCCGCAGCAAGGCGGTCGGGGCCGAGCGCAGGTCGTTGGTGGCGGCGGCCAGGCAGGAACCGAGGTAGACGCTCAGCGAGGCGCGGTCCGCCCGGTACTCGTCCAACAGTTGGCTGCGTTTCGTGGCGCAGGGCCAGTCATGGCCGCACGATCCGCAGGTCCAGTCGGGGGTCACCGGCGTGTGCTCGTCCGGTCGGTATCCCGACGCCTCGGCAGCAGGCGTCATCGGCCGATCCTCTCGTCGGTGGATCTTCGCTTGTGGACGGTTCCTCCCCGAACGCCCCAACAGCGTCCCGCAGCGCTGTGGCGTTACATTGCTCCGGTACGTTCGTCTTCGTGCGTGATCTCCTGCCGCCAGCGGTCGCGGTGGCGGTGGCCGGTCCCGCCGACTGGTCCGGCGAACTGCTCCCCGCCGAGCGGGCCTGCCTGGGCGACCGCGCGGTGGCAGGCCGCCGCCGCGACTTCACGGCGGGCCGGGTGTGTGCCCGCCGGGCGCTGGCCGGGCTCGGGCTGCCGCCCGCGCCGATCCCGTCGGCGCCCGACCGGTCCCCGGTCTGGCCGGCCGGGGTGGTCGGCACCATCACCCACACCCGGGACTACTGCGCCGCCGCCGTCGCCCACGCCGCGGAACTGCGCTCGGTCGGGATGGACGCCGAGCGCCACCGGTCGCTCAACCCGGGGGTACGCCGGAAGGTCTGCCTGCCCGAGGAGGAGGCGGAGCTGGCCCGGCTGCCCGCGGGCGTACCCTGGCCGACCGTGCTGTTCAGCATCAAGGAGACCGTCTACAAGGCCTGGTGGCCGGTGGTCGGGACCTGGCTGGACTTCCACGACGCCCGGGTGACCCTCGATCCGGACGCGGGCACGTTCACCGCGCGGATCGCCCCCGGCCGGCTCGATGCCGCACTCGCGACCGATCTGCCGGCATCGATCGACGGCCGGTTTGCCGTCGACGCCGATCTGGTGCGCAGCGCCGCCGTTCTGGTGACCGGGTGAGGGCCGCGCGGTCAGCTTGTCGCTGACTAGTACCGTCGATCCGACTGAAGATCTTCGAAGGTGCCAAGGAGTACGGTGAGCCACCCTCAGCCTCCGTTCGGGCCGCAGGACCCGAACCAGCCGCCCCAGGAACCGCCGACCCAGCCGTTCCCCACCGCGCCGATGCCCCCGGTGCCCGGCAACCCGTACGCCCCGCCGCCGGCCGACC
>NZ_JAPDPH010000270.1 GCF_026013475.1 Micromonospora yasonensis
GACGCCCCCCCGAGCGGGGTTCACGGCCAGGCGTACGGTCGCGCTGCCGCCGTCGCCCGCCACGGCGATGAGGGTGAGGTAGACGTCGCGCCGGAGGCCGTCGTCGATCGCCGGCACGGTGACGGCGGTGTTCCGGGCCGGGTCGTACCGCAGCGCCGGGGCGGCCGTGCGGGTGGCACCGCCGGCTGACACCGCCAACTCGGCCCGCACCGTCATCCGGCCGCCCGGTGCGCCGCGCTGCACCGACACCAGCCGGGCCGACACGTCGGCCACCCGCAGCGTCTCGCCCACCCGCAGGGTCCGCTCGTCGGCCCGCCCGTACGCCGACGAACCGGCGACGCCCACGGCGAGCACGGCGAGTCCGGCGTGGGCCAGCACGGCGGCCAGGGCCGGGCCGGCCCGCCGCCGACGAGTGACGACCTGGGCGGCCAGGCCGGTGAGGACGAAGGCGGCGGCGCCGAACGCGGTGAGCGCCGCCGGCCCGGGCCGGCTGAGCAGGCCGACCCCGGCCACGGTCGCCAGCGCCGCCGCGCCGGGCAGGGCCAGGCGGCGCCGTGCGCCGGCCGGGTCCCGGTCGCGCAGTGCGGGCGTGACCCCGGCCAGGAGCAGGATCACCACGGCCAGCGGCACGGCGGTCCGCTGGTAGTAGCCGGTGCCGACGCTGGCCTGGCTGCCGGTGAGCGGTTCGGTGAGCAGCGGCAGCACGGTGCCGATCAGCACGGCGGCGGCCACCGTGACCAGCAGGACGGCGTTGGCCAGCACAGCGGTGCGCCGCGACCACAGCGGGGCGGCCGCGCGGGCCGGTGCCGGTTGGCGGCGACCGGTGAGGACGGTGGCGGCAAGGACGGCCAGCAGGACGAAGCCGAGCAGCAGCGGTCCGAGCGGCGAGTCGGTGAACGCGTGCACGCTGGCGACGGCGCCGGAGCGGGTGAGGAAGGTGCCGAGCAGCACCAGCAGGAAGCCGGCGCAGGCCAGGACACTGCTCCAGCGCTCCCGCCCGCGACCTCCGCCCAGGCTGGTGTGCAGGAAGGCGGTGGTGGTCAGCCAGGGCAGCAGGGAGGCGTTCTCCACCGGATCCCAGGCCCAGTAGCCGCCCCAGCCGAGGACCGCGTAGGACCACCAGGCACCCAGCACGATGCCGGCGGTGAGCGCGGACCAGGCGACCAGCGCCCAGGGTCGGGCCACCCGGATCCAGTGCCGTCCCGTCCGCCCGGCCAGCGGCGCGGCCAGCGCCAGCGCGAACGGCACCACCATGCCGAGGTAGCCGGCGTACAGCAGCGGTGGGTGCACGCCCATCGCCGGGTGCTGCTGCAGCAGCGGGTTCGGGCCCGGGCCGTCGAGCGGCGCCGGGTCCACCGCGCGGAAGGGGTTCGCGGCGAACGCGGACAGGGCGAAGAAGAAGGTGGTCGCGACGCTGACCACGACCATCGCGTACGCGCGCAGCCGGTCGGGTCGCCGGGCCCGCGCGAGCAGGGCGCCGTATCCGCCGAGGACCAGCAGCCAGAGCAGCAGGGAGCCGTCCATGGCCGACCAGAGGCTGGTGACCGTGTAGTAGACGGGGACGTGGCGGCCACCGTTCTCGGCCACGAACCGCACGCTGAAGTCGTGGCCGAGCAGCGCCGCCTCGAGGACCGCGCACGCCGCGGCGGCCGCGAGCAGCGCGCCGCCGGTGGCCAGCCGGGCGGGCCGGGCCGGCGCGCCGACCAGGGCCACCCGCAGCCAGAGCAACGCGGCGAGCGGGGCGGCGAGCAGGCCGGCGGCGAGGGCCGCGGTGCCGAGGTCACCGAGCATCGGGCGACTCCGGGTGGGCGGGGGAGGAGGGCCGGTACTCGTTGCCGTGGCGCACCACCACCTGGTCGGCGTCGAACACGCCGTCGACGCCCAGGCGTCCCTCGACGACCGCGTCCTCGCCCTCGCGGAAGGTCTCCGGTGGCACGCCACGCTGGCGTACGGTCACCTGGTGGCCGGCGTCGGCCAGGCGGAACACCACCAGTTCCCCGTCGCGGCGCAGCGAGCCGGGAACGACCTCGCCGCCGAGGCGGACGCGGTCCCGGCCGGCATCGGGGTCGGTGAGCACCTCGCTCGGGGTGCGGTAGTAGGTGAGCGTGTCGCGCAGGGCGCTGGTCACGAGCAGGCCGCCGGCGGCGAGCAGCACCGCGACCAGCGCGAGGCGTCCGGGTCGTCGGATCATCGCACCCGCGCCGGCGTGCGTCGGCCGGTACGGGTGCGCGGTGCCGGTGGCACCGTCGGGCCGCCGAGGCGGCGCTCGAGCCGAAGCATCCGGTGGGCCAACACGAGGAGCGCCCCGGCGCTCGCCGCTGCCACCGCGAGCAGCAGCGCCAACGCCATCCGCGGGTCGATCGGTGGCCGCTCGGGGGCGAGGATGGTGGCCTGCTGGTGCAACGAGCGCCACCAGATCACCGAGAAGTGGACCACCGGGACGAGCAGGAAGCCGGCGACGCCGGCGACCGCCGCCGGGCGGGCCACCCGCCGGTCGCCGCCGTCGGCAGCGCCGGTTCGTTCGGCGAGCGCCCGGCGCAGGGCCAGGTACCCGGTGTACGCCAGCAACAGCAGCGCGGTGCTGACCAGCCGCGAGTCCCAGGCCCACCAGGTGCCCCACACGAGGTGTCCCCAGTACGCTCCGGTGCCGATGGCCACGGCGGTGAGCGCGACGCCGATCTCGGCGCAGGCGCGGGCGAGGCGGTCCCAGCGCAGGTCCCCGCGGATCAGGTAGGCCGTACTGGCGGCCAGTACCGCGGCGAACGCCAGGTAGGCCACCCACGCGGCGGGCACGTGCAGGTACATCAGCCGCTGTGCCTGACCTTGCGTGGCGTCGGTCGGCGCCAGGAGTCCACCCGTGAGGCCGGCGGCCACAGCGAGGCCGCCGGCGGTCCACGCCGTCGTCCGACGCGCGGCGGCTCCCCGTGCGGTGTCGGCGGTCAGGTCCACGGTGGTGGTTCGCATGATCTTCCTGTCCGCGCCGGCGGCGCTTGCCCGCTGCTTCCTGAACACGACCCTAAGCCGCAATGAGGCGAATTCGGCCCCAAATAACGTAATGGGCTACATGTAGGTCAGAATTGGCTATGGTCGGTGCCGGTGGACACGAGACGCGACGTGACGACGCGCTCCAGATCGGAGCTCTGGCGGCGGCGCCTCCTCCCGGTGGTGCTGCTGGGTGGCGGGCTGGCCCTCGCCGGCTGCTCCGGCGGGGCGCCGTCCGCGCTGAACCCGGCAGGTTCCGGTGCGGGACGCGTCGCCAACCTGTGGTGGCTGCTGTTCTGGATCTCCATCGCGGTCTTCGTCGAGGTCATGGCGGTGCTGGCCTGGGCGTTGCTGTTCCGCCGCCGGCGCGACGCCCGGGTCCGGCACGGGCAGCCGCTGCGCTTCGTCACCATCGCCGGTGCCGGCATACCCCTGGTGATCCTGGTGACGGTCTACGCCATCGGGTTGCGTGACCTCGCCGCGCTCGGCGACGGCCCCGACCCGGGTGCCCCGACCATCGAGGTCACCGGCCACAAGTGGTGGTGGGAGGTACGTGTGCAGGGCGGTGCCGGCGCCACCGCCAACGAGCTGCACATCCCGGTGGGGGAGAAGGTGCGGGTCCGGCTGCGCACCGCGGACGTGCTGCACAGCTTCTGGGTGCCGCAACTGATGCCCAAGACCGACCTGATCGCCGGCGAGGTACGCGAGACGTGGCTGCACGCCGACCGGGCGGGCAGCTACCGCGGCCAGTGCGCGGAGTACTGCGGTACCCAGCACGCCCACATGGCCTTCCTGGTGGTCGCCGAACCCCGGCAGGACTTCGACGCCTGGGTGGCCCGGCTCGCCGCGCCCGCCGCCGCCCCGCAGACCGACGCCCAGCGGCGGGGGCAGGCGGCGTTCGTGCAGGGCAGCTGCGCCGGCTGCCACACCATCCGGGGGACCGGCGCGAACGGCCGGATCGGGCCCGACCTGTCCGACGTCGGCTCCCGCTGGAGCATCGGCGCCGGGGCGGTGCCCAACGACGGGGGCCACCTCGGCGGCTGGATCGCCAACCCGCAGACGGTCAAGCCGGGCAACTATATGCCGCCACAGCCGGTCGACCCCGGCCAGTTGCCGGACCTCATCGCCTACCTGCGGTCCCTGAAGTGAGCGGAGGGAGGCATCGATGTCCACGACCGCCGCGCCGGCGCCCGGCGCCAGCAGGCAGGACCTGACCTTACTGGAGGAGCACTGGGGTGAACGCCCCTCCCTGCGCTCCTGGTTCAGCACGGTCGACCACAAGCGGATCGGCCGGCGTTACCTGGTCACCGCCGGGCTCTTCTTCTTCCTCGCCGGGGTGAGCGCGCTGACGATGCGGACGCAGCTGGCCCGGCCGGAGTCGCGGTTGCTGTCCCCGCAGGAGTACAACCAGCTGTTCACCATGCACGGCACGGCGATGATCTTCCTGTTCGCCACCCCGATGCTCTTCGGCTTCGGCAACTTCCTGGTCCCGCTGATGATCGGCTCCCGGGACATGGCGTTCCCGAAGCTCAACGCGTTCGGCTACTGGGTGTTCCTGCTCGCCGGGCTGTTCATGTGGGTCAGTCTGCCCTTCGGCGCCGCGCCCAACGCCGGCTGGTTCGCCTACGTGCCGCTGACCGAGCGGGTGAACACCCCGGGCCTGCACCTGGACGTCTACAGCCTCGGCCTGCTGTTCCTCGGCATCGCCACCACCGCCGCCTCGATCAACTTCATCGTCACCGCGCTCAAGCTGCGCGCACCCGGCATGTCGCTGAACCGGGTGCCGCTGTTCGTCTGGGCGATCGTCGCCACCGCCTTCATGGTGATCTTCGCGCTGCCGGCGCTGAACCTCGACAACGCCATGCTCTTCCTCGACCGCCGCTTCGGCACCCACTTCTTCGACCCCGGCGCCGCGGGCAACGTGCTGCTCTGGCAGCACCTGTTCTGGATCTTCGGGCACCCCGACGTGTACATCATCGTCATGCCGGCCCTCGGCATCGTCTCGGCGGTGCTGCCCGCGTTCACCCGCCGCGGGGTGGTCGGCTACCCGCTGATCGTGCTGGCCATCGTCACCATCGCGATCATCTCGTTCGGCGTCTGGGTGCACCACATGTTCGCCACCGGACTGCCGCGCCTGTCGTACAGCTTCTTCAGCGCGGCCAGCAGCATCATCACCATCCCGTCCGGGATCCAGATCTTCGCCTGGCTCGCCACCATGGCGCTCGGCCGGCTGGTGTTGAAGGTGCCGCTGCTGTACCTGATCGGCTTCATCGTGACGTTCGTGCTCGGCGGGTTCACCGGGGCGATGTTCGCGCTGACCGCGTTCGACCAGCAGGTCACCGACTCCTACTTCGTGGTGGCCCACTTCCACTACGTCCTCATCGGCGGGGCGGTATTCCCGATGCTCGCCGGCATCTACTACTGGCTGCCGAAGATCACCGGCCGGATGTACCACGAAGGACTCGGCCGGTGGGCGTTCTGGCTCGTATTCGCCGGCATGCACGTCACGTTCTTCCCCATGCACCTGTACGGGCTGTTCGGCATGCCCCGGCGGGTCTACACCTACCGCAGCGAGCCGGGCTGGGACGCGTGGAACCTGGTCAGCACCATCGGGTCGTACCTGCTGGCGATCGGGCTGCTGCTGGTGCTGATCGGCGTGGTGCACGCCATCCGACGCGGCCGGCCGGCGCCGCCCGACCCCTGGGGCGGCGACAGCCTCGAGTGGTCGACCGAGTCGCCGCCGAAGCCGTACAACTTCCCGGTCCTGCCCGAGGTGCACAGCCTGCACCCGACCTGGGACGAGCCGAGCCGGGAGTCCATGGGCGCCGGAGCCACCGAGGACCGGATCCTCGCCGAAGGGCGCCGAACACTGTTCACCAGCGAACTGGACGGCCGGCGGGAGCGGGTGGTGGAGATGCCGGAGGCGTCCCTGCAACCGCTGGTGCTCGCCCTGGCGCTGCTGGTCTTCTTCACCACGATGCTGTTCGCCTGGTACCCGGTCGCCATCGCCGCCGTGGTCGTGGTGGCGGCCACCATCGGCGTCTGGCTCTGGCCGCCCCGGCGGCCGGAGCGGGAACTCGGGGTGAGCACATGAGCACCCGGGGCGGCATCGCCGCGGCCACCGGCACCGAGGCGCTGACCACCGAACTTCCGGTGGGCCGGTCGACCGGCTGGTGGGGGATGGTGATGTTCGTCGCCACCGAGGCGACCCTGTTCGCCTGCCTGCTGGGCAGCTACTTCTACCTGCGGTTCCAGCACGGCGGGTCGTGGCCGCCGGGCGACATCAGCAAGCCCAAGCTGCTGGTCCCGCTGGTGATGACCGGAGTGCTGCTGCCGAGCAGCCTGCCGGTGGTGTGGGCCGAGCACGGCATCCGCAAGGGCCAACGCTGGCGGCTACGTGCCGGGCTGGCCGCCACGCTGGTGATGGGGGCGACCTTCCTGATCCTGCAGGCCAGCGAGTACGCCGACAAGCTGCGCGAGTTCACCATCACCACCAACGCCTACGGCTCGCTGTTCTTTGTGATCACGGGGTTCCACGGCCTGCACGTGCTGGTCGGGCTGACCATGATCAGTTGGCTGCTCGCCGCCTCCCTGCGCGGGGGCAGCTTCGGCGCCCACCGCCACGACCGGGTCCGCAACGCCGCGATCTACTGGCACTTCGTCGACGTCGTGTGGGCCGCGATCCTGTTCACCATCTACCTGTCGCCGAGGCTGTGATGAGCGCCCACCCCGGGCCTCGCGCACGCCTGGCCGGCGGGCTGCTGCTCTGGTACGCGGTGCTGGGCGGGGCGGTCGCCTGGGCGGTGCACCTGTTCGCCGCCTGGGGCGTGGACGAGTTGACCTGCGCCAGCGGCCGGGAGCGGATCGGGGCGTTACCCCTGCAGGCCGTCGTCGCGATCGCGGTCGTGCTGCCCGCGCTGGCGACCGTCGGCGCTCTGCTGGCCGCCGCGCTCGTCTGGCGGCGCACCGCCCATCCACCGGAGGGGTTGGACGAACACCCGGTGCGGCGCAGCCGGCTGCTCGCCGTGGTGGCCATCTGGTCCAACCTCCTCTTCCTGGCCATCATCGTGCTGGGCGGCGCCGCCCTGCTGGTGCTGCCGCCATGCCTGCGCTGACCGCGACCGGGCCGACCGGCGGGGACGACGTCGGCGCGGGCCTGCTCGCCATGCTGCTGGCCGCCACGCTGGCCCTGCTCGCCGCCGGCTACGGCCGAGGGGCCCACGAGCTGTGGGCACGCCGCGGCCTCGGCCGGGTGCTGCCCGGCTGGCGCGTGGCCGCCTTCGGGGCCGGCCTGCTGAGCGTGCTCGCCGCGCAGGACGGGCCGCTCGCGGCGGCGGCGCAGCGGTCCTTCGCCGGGCACATGACCCAGCACATGCTGCTGCTGCTCGGCGCCGGCCCGCTGCTCGCCGCCGGAGCCGCCGGCCTGCCGCTGACCCTGGCCTGCCCGGCGGCGCCCCGCCGGTGGCTGGCCCGGCTCCGGGCCGCCGGACCCGTCCGCTGGCTACGGCGACCGGCCGTGCTCGCGTTCACCGCGGGCGGGATCCAGACCGTGGTGCTGTGGTTCTGGCACCTGCCCGGGCCCTACCTCGCGGCCGAACAGCAGCCGGTCGTGCACGCCGTGGAACACGCCTGCTTCCTCGGCTCGGCCTGGCTGCTCTGGGCGCCGCTGCTCGGCGCACCCCGGCACCGGCTGCCCGCCCCGGCCGCGGTGCTGCTGCTGATCGGCACCATGCTGCCGGCGTCCGCGCTCGGGGCGGTGCTGACCTTCGCGCCGCGGCCGATCTATCCCGTGGCGGTCCTCGGGCCCGACCCGCTGGCCGACCAGCAGCTCGCCGGCCTGCTCATGTGGGCGCCGATGGACGTGGCGGTGCTGGTCGCCAGCCTGACCGTGTTCCTGCGCTGGCTCGTCGGCCTGCAACGGCAGCGCCCCGAGCGGGTGACCTCACCCGAGTCCCGCAGCCGCCTGCCGGCCCGGCCCGGAAGAGTCGTGCCATGACCCGCCGGATTCCACACCGCTGGTTCCTGCTGGTGGCGCTGCCGCTGCTTCTCGCCGTGCCCGGCTGCGCCCACACCAACCCGCCGCCACCGCCGGAGGTCCGCGCCGGCAACGCCAACCGGGGCGCCTCCCTCATCGCCCAGTACGGCTGCGGGTCCTGCCACACCATTCCCGGCATCGATCAGGCCAACGGCCTCGTGGGCCCGCCCCTGACCCGCTTCGGGTCTCGCTCGTACATCGCGGGGAAGCTCGTGAACAACGCCGACAACCTGCAGCACTGGATCACCGACCCGCAGGCGGTCGTGCCCGGCAACGCCATGCCGAACCTGGGCGTCAGTCCGATCGACGCCCAGGACATCGCCGCCTACCTGTACACCCTGGACTGAGTCGTGAGCGCGGGGACGAACCGGTCGAGGCGCCGGTGGTGGCACCCGGGGCG
>NZ_JAPDPH010000271.1 GCF_026013475.1 Micromonospora yasonensis
CTGGGGATCGCTCGGCGGCACGTACGGCCGGGGACTGCTGCTGGTGCTGGTGGCCGGGGCGCTCGGCTTCGCGATCGCCACGCTGGGCCGGCACACCGCGGCGGCGCTGGGCACGGTCGCCGCGTACCTGGTGGTGTGGGAGCTGGGCGCGCGGCTGGTGTTCGACCTCGTCGAAGCCGCCCGGCCGGAACGCTGGATGCTCTCCAGCTACCTGGCCGCCTGGCTGAGCGGCGAGGTCCAGTTCTGGGACCGGTTCGCCTGTGACGGCGGGGACGCGGGCTTCTGCGAGGGCTTCTACACGATCGGCTGGGGCGCGGGGCTGGCGGTGTTGCTGACCCTGACGGCCGCGCTGGTCACCGCCGCGTTCGCGGCGTTCCGCCGCCGCGATCTGATCTGAGGCCGCCCGGTGCGGGCCCCGCTGCCGGGGCCCGCACCGGCAACTCCTTGCAGAGATCCCACAGGTCGTGAAGAATTCCTTCACATGGTGCGGTGGGCGACGGCGGGTGGGCGGTCAGCCGACCGTCGAGCCGAACACCTCGTCGCGCACCGCGTCGAGTGCGGTACGCAGCGCGCCGCGCAGGATCGGCTCCTCGGTGATCCCGGTGGTGACCACCCGCGGCCGGACCAGGGTGATCGCGGCGACCTCGTGCTGCACCCGCTCGGCCAGCGCCGGTCCGCCCGCCCGGCCCACCTCGCCGGCGAGCACCACCAGCGGCGGGTCGAGCACCACGCAGGTGCTGGCCACGCCGAGGGCCAGCCGCCGGGCCAGTTCGTCCAGCATCGGGCCGCCGGCCGTGCCCGCGGCGATCGCGGCGCGTACCGCCTCGGGGGCGTCGGCCGCGGCGAAGCCGTGCTCGGCGGCCACCGCGCGGACCGCGTCGGCACCCGCGAGCTGCTGGAACGCCGGCTTGGCCCGCTTCGACACATCCCGCGGGATGGGCGCGCCGGGCACCGGCAGGTAGCCGATCTCGCCGGCCGCGCCACTGCTGCCGTGGTGCAGCCGGCCGCCGAGCATGATCGCCAGACCGACGCCGGCGTCCACCCAGACCAGCACGAAGTCCGACACGCCCTGGGCCGCGCCGGACTGGGCCTCGGCCACGGCGGCCAGGTTGACGTCGTTCTCGAAGACCACCGGGATGTGCAGGTCCTCGCGGAGCGCGGCGAGCAGGCCGCTGTGCCAGCGCGGCAGGTTGAAGGCGAAGGTGATGTCGCCGGTGCCCGGGTCCACCAGACCGGGGGTGCCCAGCACCACGCGCCGCACGCTGGACAGCTCCGCGCCGGCGCTGCTCGCCGCCTGGACCACGGCGTTGTGCACCACGCCCACCGGGTCGTCGGTGTCCCTGGTGGACTGCTCGACCCGGCCGACGACCACGCCGGTGATGTCGGCGCAGGCCGCCACCACCCGCTCCGCGCCGACGTCCACGCCGACCACGTACGCGCTGCCCGGGCGCACCGCGTAGAGCTGGGCGTTCGGGCCCCGCCCGCCGGCCTGCTCGCCGACCCGGGTGACCAGGCCACGCTCCTCCAGCCGCTCGACCAGCTGGGAGGCGGTCACCTTGGAGAGCCCGGTCAGCTCGCCGATCCGGGCCCGGGTGAGCGGCCCGCGCTCGAGGAGCAACTCCAGTGCCGCGCGGTCGTTCAGCGCCCGTAACAGGCGGGGGGTGCCGGGCAGCCGGGTCGAACTCATGCCACGTCCTCTATTTTCAGTAAAGTTTGCTAACCACAAAATGCCTGCAGAGGGGTGCCCGTCAGCGTATCGGCCACCCCGATCCGGAGTCGTCGGACGACCCGGCAGGGAAAGGGGATACTCGTGGGGCTGGATCCAGGACTCCGGCGGCTCGCGCTGGGCACGCTGCTGGCCGCGTACCCGGGACCGATCCCGCCCGACTGGGCGGTCGACCTGCTCGCCGAGGGGCTCGCCGGGCACACCCTGTTCGGCACCAACATCCACGACCCGGCCCAGGTCGCGGCGACCACCGCCGCACTGCGCGCCGGCCGCCCGGACGTGATCGTCGCGGTCGACGAGGAGGGCGGCGACGTCACCCGGCTGGCCCACGCGACCGGCAGCCCGTACCCGGGCAACGCGGCCCTCGGCGCGGTCGACGACGTGACGCTGACCCGCCAGGTGTACGCGGCGATCGGCGCGGAACTGGCCGCGCCGGGCATCACCGTGGACCTGGCACCGACCGTCGACGTGAACACCGCCGACGAGAACCCGGTGATCGGCACCCGCTCGTTCGGCGCGGACCCGGCCCGGGTGGCCGCCCACTCGGCCGCCGCGGTCGCCGGCCTGCAGTCCGCCGGGGTGGCCGCCTGCGCCAAGCACTTCCCCGGGCACGGCGCCACGGTCGCCGACTCGCACCACGAACTGCCCACCGTCGACGTACCCCCGGCGGTGCTGCGCGAGCGGGACCTGCCGCCCTTCGCCGCGGTGGTCGACGCCGGGGTACGCGCGATCATGACCGCGCACATCCGGGTGCCGGCGCTGACCGGCGAGGGCCCAGCCACCTTCAGCCGGGCGGTCCTGGTCGACCTGCTGCGCGGCGAGTACGGCTTCACCGGCACCGTGATCACCGACGCGCTGGAGATGAAGGGCGCCGCGCTGGCCGCCGGCGGGACGGGTCCGGCCGCCGTCCGCGCCCTCGCCGCCGGGGCGGACCTGCTCTGCATCGGCGCCAAGGTGGACGCCACGCTGGTGGAACACGTGGTCGAGGAGATCGTCGGCGGGATCGAGGACGGTCGGCTGGACCGGGCCCGGGTCGAGGAGGCCGCCGGCCGCGCCGCCGAGCTGGCCACCTGGCGCGGCGCCGGCAGCGTTCCGACAGCGACGCCCGACGGCCTCGGCTACGCCGCCGCGCTGCGCGCGGTACGCGTCGAGGGCGACCTCACCGGCCTGACCACTCCACTGGTGGTGCAGGTGCACGCCACCTCCACCATCGCCGAGGGGCGGGTGCCGTGGGGGCTCGGCCCGCACCTGGCCGGGGCCCAGGAGGTCCGCGCGGTCGCCGGGGAGACCACGCCGGAGGAGCTGCGCGCGCGGGCCGGCGACCGGCCCGTCGTGCTGGTCGGCCGGCATCTGCACCGGCTGCCCGGGGCGCGCGAACTGGTCGAGGGGCTGGCCGCCGTGCACCCGGTGACGGTGGTGGAGATGGGCTGGCCGGGCGACTGGCGTCCGGCCGGCGCCCGGGCCTTCGTCACCACGTACGGGGCCAGCCACGCAAACGGCCGCGCGGCGGCGCAGGTGCTCGGCCTGACCGGCTGAGGCCTGACCAGCCCGTTCCGGGGTAGTTCCCGGGGATGAGCGCCACCGCCGCCTGGCACGCCGCCCTGGCCGACCTGCTCTCCCGGTCGCACCGGTTGCCGCCCGACCGGCTACCGGTGGCGGTCAACGCGGCCCTGCGCCCACTGGACGTCACGGCGACGAGGTACGTGGTGGACGTGGAGCAGGAGCTGCTGCGGCCGCTGCCGGAGCCCGGCCGACCGACGCCGGACCCGCTGCCCATCGACACCAGCCTGCCCGGCCGCGCCTACACCGAGGTACGGGCGCGGCCCGGCCAGGACGGCCGGCTCTGGGTCCCGGTGGTGAACGGCACCGACCGGCTCGGCCTGCTGGAGGTCGTCCTGCCCGCGGGTGCGGACCCGGCGGACGGCGCGCTCGGCGACGGCTGCCGGGCGATCGCCGGACTGATCGGGCACGTGCTGACCAGCAAGTTGCCCTACGGCGACGCGCTGCACCGGGCCCGGCGCGGGGCACCCATGGCGGTCTCCGCCGAGCTGCTCTGGCAACTGCTCCCGCCGCTGACCTTCGCCAGCGACACGGTCGTGGTGAGCGCGATCCTCGAACCCTGCTACGCGGTGGGCGGGGACGCCTTCGACTACGCCCTGGACGGCACCATCCTCGCGCTGGCGATCCTGGACGGCGTCGGGCACGGGCTGCCGGCGACACTGACCACCTCGGTGGCGCTCGCCGCGCTGCGGGCCGCCCGCCGGTCCGGCGCGGAGTTCGGCGCTCACCGTCATCCACACGCTGCGTCACTGAAGCTCCCCGGCCCCCGTCGAACATAGTCGCAGGTCAAGTCCGCTACCAGACAGCAGTAATCCCTTGCCGGACCACCCTTCGACACTTAGCGTTACCAGTGACGGAACCTGGGAGGAGAGGCTGCGGACCGTGGATCCGGCCCGGGATCCACGGTCCGCGCCCGGCCGAGGTCAGCGCGGGAAGACCCCGAACGAGGTCCAGCCCCGGTCCGGAAAGCCGGCCGCCTCGGCCACCCGTGCCGACGCGTGGTTGCCGACGTCGTGCAGGTAGGTCGGCACCGCCCCCTCGTCGAGCACCCGTCGGGCCGCCTGGGCGACCAGCCGCCGGGCCAGCCCCCGGCCACGGGCCGCCGGGTCCGTGCCGACCGCCAGCTCGTGCCCGTACGCGTCGTGGCGTTTGACGCCCACACCGGCCAGGTACCGCCCGTCCGCGTCGCGGGCCACCAGCACCTCGCGATCGAAGAGACGCAGCCAGGGCGGCAGGCCGGGGGTGGTCGACCGGATCCACTCGCCGGCGTCGGGCAGCGGCGCCGGGGCGGTGCTCCACCGGAACAGGCCGGCGTGGGTGATGAGCTCCGGCGTGCCGACCGCCGCCGGCAGGGACGACAGCAGCCCCGCCACCGAACGGCCGCGGGCGAGGGCGCGTACCGCGTCGACCCGGTCGGGCGGGACCGACAGGATCGTGCACCCGGGCGCGCCGACCGCGAGGGCGGGCCGCAGCCGGCCGTCCCACGCGGGTCGGGCCCGCCGGTGCGAGCGGACCACGTGCAGCCCGGGACCGGCCGGCCACTGTCCCAGCCAGGTCGCCAGGTGCAGGAACAACCGGCGGTCGAGCACCCCCAGCACCCCCTCCGTCCCAGCTCGCCGTGATCACGGTACGCGCGCCCAGCCGTAAGGACCTCGCAACACCTGCACCACCCCCGCCGTCGGTACGCTGTGCCGCACGACGGGGAGGTCGCGGTGGCGCAACGGGTGCTCGTGGTCGACGACGACCGGACGGTGGCCGACGTGGTCTGCCGGTACCTGGAACACGCTGGGTACGAGGTGGAGCACGTCGGGGACGGCGCAGCCGCGCTGGCCGCGGTGGCCCGGCGTCCGCCGCACCTGGTGGTGCTGGACCTGATGCTGCCCGTCCTGGACGGGCTGGAGGTGTGCCGGCGGCTGCGGGAGCGACCGGACGGCGTACCCATCGTCATGCTGACCGCGCGCGGCGACGAGGCCGACCGGATCCTCGGCCTGCAACTGGGCGCGGACGACTACCTGGGCAAGCCGTTCTCCCCCCGGGAGCTGGTGCTGCGGGTCCGGTCGGTGCTGCGCCGCGCCGGCGGCGAGCCCGCCGGCGCACCCCCGGAGGTGCTGGCCGACGACGGCCTGGAGGTGGAGACCGGCCCTCGGGTGGCCCGGCTGCACGGCCGGGAGCTGACCCTGACGCTGCGGGAGTTCGACCTGCTGGCCCATCTGATGCGACACCCGGCGCGCGCGTTCCGCCGAGTCGAGCTGCTGGACCGGGTGTGGGGGTGGAGCTTCGGCGACCAGTCCACGGTGACCGTGCACGTGCGCCGGCTCCGGGAGAAGATCGAGGCCGACCCGGCGAACCCCCGCCGGATCGTCACGGTGTGGGGCGTCGGCTACCGCTACGAGCCAGCCGATGGGTGACCTGGCACTGATCTTCGGGGCGGCGCTGCTCGCGGCGCTCGGCGTCGGACTGGCCGGCGCGGTCGTCCTGCGGCTGCTGCGCGGCCGATCCATCACCGGACACATCTTCGTGCTGCTGACCATGACTGTCGGCGCGGTGGTGGCCGGGGTGGCGGTGGTCGCCGAGGCGATGTTCCTCTCCCCGCACGACCTGGAGGTCGTGCTGATCACGGTGTCGGCCGCCGCGGCGGTGAGCCTCGCCGTGGGCTGGCTCTTCGGCCGCCGGCTGGCCGCTGCGGCGGTCTGGGCCGACCAGGCACGGGAGCGGGAGCGGCGGATCGAGAAGGGCCGCCGGGACCTGGTTGCCTGGGTCTCGCACGACCTGCGTACGCCGCTCGCCGGGCTGCGCGCGATGGCCGAGGCGCTGGAGGACGGGGTGGTCCGGGACCGGGAGACGGTGGTCGAGTACCACCGCCGGATCCGGGTGGAGACGGACCGGATGACCCGGCTGGTGGACGACCTGTTCGAGCTGTCCCGGATCAACGCGGGCGCGCTGCGGCTGTCGCTGTCCGCGGTGCCGCTGGGCGACGTGGTCTCGGACGCGCTGGCCGGCACCGCGCCGCTGGCCGCCGCCCGCCGGATCCGGCTGGTTGCCCCCGAGTCGGGCTGGCCGACGGTCACCGCGAGCGAGCGGGAGCTGGCCCGGGTGGTGGGCAATCTGCTGCTCAACGCGATCCGCTACACCCCGGAGGACGGCGCGGTACGGGTGGAGGCCGGCCGGGACTCCGACACCGCGTGGCTGGCCGTGGCCGACACCTGCGGCGGCATCCCGGAGGCGGACCTGCCCCGGCTGTTCGATGTGGCGTTCCGGGGCGAGCCAGCGCGGACGCCGCGCCCGGGCAACGGCGGGGCCGAGGGCTCGGGCGGGCTGGGGTTGGCCATCGTGCGCGGTCTGATTGAGGCGCACGGCGGGCGGGTAGACGTACAGAACATCACGGATGGCTGCCGGTTCGTGGTCCGGTTGCCGGCGGCGGGAACCTGACGCATCGACCCTGCGTCATATTCATTTCCATACATGTACAAGTTTCTCTGGGACGGTAATGGTCATGCCGAATCAGCCGAATGACCGGTACCAGCAGGACCCCGAGCGCAGCTGGCCGGCCGTCGAGGACACCGGGTTCCCGGCACAGGCGCGGTACCGCGAGACCCGCGCCGGCAGGTCACTCCCCTGGGCCGAACTGAACGCGCTACCGGCCGATGCCTCGACCCGGCGCGGCCTCAACACCCGCTGACCGGAGGCGGGGAAAGCGGCGACACACCCGGGCGCTCCACCACGGTTCTTCGCACAGGTGTCGGGTAGCGTCTTCTGGTCCGAAATCCCGGCCTACGACAGGAGAAGCTCCGCGCATGGGCAAGAAGACGATCCACGTCTCCGACTTCAGCGGCCAGGTGCTGCGCCCCGACGACGAGGTGGTCAGAGTCGTCGTACTGGAGCACCCGGACCTGGTGGCCGGGCCCGTGCAGCTGGACGCCACCCCGCTCGAGGTGGAGAGCATCGACGACGCGGCGCTGGACGTGGCCGTGGTGGAGATCCACGATCGGCACGGCGGCGGCGAACCGCGCCGGGTGGTGCTCACCGCCAGCGAGTTCGATGCCATGGCCACCGATGTGCCGATGGCGCAACTGCTGCGGACCGCCCAGCGGGTGAAGCCGCCGAAGGCGCGGCGCAGCGCCGAGAAGATCGACTACGGCACCATCGAGCACGCCGGAAAGCCGCACCGGGGGAAGGTCACCGACGAGGAGGCAAGGCTGGTCCGCGAGCACCTCGACGAGGTCAACAAGCGGCTCGCCGACGCCGGCCTCCGCCAGGTCGACCCGGCCGACCCGGAGCACGCCGCCCGGTACGGCTTCCCCACCGCCGACTGACCGCGCGACGCCGGGCACGCGCCCCATGGCGCGTGCCCGGTCGCCGGAGTCAGGCCATCTTCCGGGCGATCTCGGCGAGCGCCCCGCCGATCGCGGACTCCATCGCGTCCTTGTCCAGCCCGAGCCCGGTGAGCACGCCGTCGCCGCCCTCCTCCTCGAGCAGGGCGAGCAGGATGTGTTCGGTCCCGATGTAGTTGTGGCCGAGCCGCAGCGCCTCCCGGAAGGTCAGCTCCAGGACCTTCTTCCCCCGCGCGTCGTAGGGGATCAGGTCCGGGACCTGCTCGGCCTTCGCCGGCAGGGTCGCGGCGACCGCCTCCCGGAACCGGTCCAGGGACACCCCTCGCGCCTCGATCAGCTTGGGAGCGAGCGCGTCCGGGTCAACGAGCAGGCCGAGGGCCAGGTGCCCCGGACCGATCTCGGCGTTGCCCGCCCGCCGCGCCTCCTCCTGCGAGGCCATCACGACGTTACGTGCGCGGGGCGTGAACCGGCCGAAGCCGGCGTTCGGGTCCAGCGCGGCGGCCGTCTCGGCCTTGGCGGCGGAGCGCTTCTGGGCGGCCTGTTTGCTGACGCCCATGCTGCGGCCGATCTCCGTCCACGAGGCGCCGGAGCGGCGCGCCTGGTCGACGAAGTGCCCGATCAGGTGGTCGGCGACGTCGCCGAGGTGGTCGGCGACCAGGACGGCATCGGCGAGCTGGTCCAGCGCGTCGGTGTGCGCCTTCTTGATGCCCTCGATCAGGTCGTCGAGGCGTACGGGGTGGGTCATCTTCACGGGGTCCGTCATGCGTCAACCATAAGTTGACGGCA
>NZ_JAPDPH010000272.1 GCF_026013475.1 Micromonospora yasonensis
CCGGGGCAACGACTGGCTGCGGCCCATCCCCGCAGGCTAGCCGCCGGGTCCGACAACCTGGCGGGTCAGCCCCGTACGACCAGCAGCGGGATGGTCATCTCGACGGCGGTGTCGGCGCCGTGGTACGCCACCAGCCGCGACGCCATCGGCTTCTCCGACCGGGTGGCCACCACGGCGTACGTGCCCCGGCAGATCACCACCACGTCGCCGATCCGGCTCAGGTGCTCCTCCGGCACCGGTCCGAACCAGCCGCTGGCGACCGCCTCGTCCCGGGTGATCACCCGGGCCGCGTCGCCGAGCACCGCCGACCAGGCGGCCACCACGTCGGCCGTGGCACCGGGCTCCACGTGCAGGTAGCGGACCCGGGGCTCGCCGGCGACCACCCGGACGCCGGCCCGCAGCCGGGGATCGGTGTCCAGGTCGATCCGGTGCCGGTCGGGCACGTTGAGCTGGCCGTGGTCGGCCGTGACCAGCAGCGCGGCGTCCGGCGGGAGCCCGTCGACCAGGTGGGCGAGCAGCCGGTCGACGGCGGCGGCGGCGAGCCGCCACGGCGGGGAGTCGACGCCGCTGAGGTGCCCCTGCTGGTCCAGGTCGGGGTGGTACCCGGAGACCAGGGTCGGCCCGGTGCCGGCCGCGAGCGCGGTGAGCATCCGCGCGGCGAGCGCGTCGACATTCGACGCGCCCCGGTAGTCGCCGCCCCGGTTGGCGGCGAGGGTGAGGCCGCTGCCGGCGTACTCGGGGCGGCTGACCACGGTCACCGCCACCCCGGCGGCGCGGGCCCGCTCGTACCAGGTGGGGACGGGCTGCCAGCGCAGCGGCTCCGGGTCGTCGACCCACTCGATGTGGCTGAGCACCCGGTCGGTGTCGGGGACCCGGACCGTGAAGCCGAGCACCCCGTGCGCGCCGGAGGCGGTGCCGGTGCCGAGGCTGACCAGGCTGGTCGGGGTGGTCGACGGGAAGCCGGTGGTGAGCGGGACGCCGACGGCGGCGGCCAGGCCGGCCACGGTCGGTGCGTACGGCGCGGCGGTGGGGATCTGGTACCAGCCGAGGCCGTCGACCAGCAGCACGGCGATCCGGCGTACCCCGGCCAGCCGGGGCGCCAGGCCGAGCAGGTCGGCCGCGCCGGGCACGCCGAGCAGCGCGCAGGCGCTGGGCAGCAGGTCGGCGAGGCTGCCGCCGGCGTAGCGGGGCGCGACCGGGTCGAGCGGGCCCACCGCCGGACCGGTCATGCCGGGCGGCGCGCGAACAGGTGCAGCTGGGCGGCGAGGTCCCGGTACGGCGGCCGGGCCGCCAGGGCCCGTTCCAGCTCGACGAGGGCGGCCGGCTGGGCGTCCGCCACGGCGGCGGGGAGCAGGTCGGCCAGGACGCGTACGCCGTGGATCTCCTCGACGGCGAGTCCGGCGGCGGTGAGCAGCGCGGCGGCGCCCTCGGCGTCGTACCGCCGGCGCAGCGTGTCGCGGGGCCCGGCGCTGCCGCCCGGGTCGGCGGCGAGCGCGGCGGCGACGTCGAGGTGGCCGTTCATCGCGCGGGTCAGCACGGCGGCGGCCCGACCGGCGACCAGGACGCTGGCCGCGCCGCCCGGGCGCAGCGCGGCGACCAGCGCGGCCACCACCGGGGCCGGGTCGTCGACCACCTCCAGCACGGAGTGGCAGAGGACCAGGTCGACGGTGGCCGGCTCGATCAGCCCGGCGAGCGCGTCGCCGTCGCCCTGCACCGCGCGTACCCGGTCGGCGACCCCGGCCTCCGCGGCCCGGCGGGTCAGCGCGGCGAGCGCGTCGGGGCTGGCGTCGACCACGGTGACCCGGTGGCCGGACTCGGCGAGCGGGACGGCGAAGCCGCCGGTCCCGCCGCCGACGTCGAGCACGGTGAGCTGCTCGCCGGCACGCCGGTCCAGCTCGGCCCGGAGCACCGCCCAGAGCACGGCGGTGCGGGGGGTCAGGGTTCGGGTCTGCTCCACCCCGCCGAGCCTAGTCACCCGCGCCAGCGGGGTCAGGACTCGCCGCCTCCGGCCGGGTCCTCCTCGGCGTGGGAGCGGCGCGGGTTGGCCACTGGCCCGTCGGTCACCGGGTACTCGTGCACCTCGGTGTCGTGGGCCGGGACCCAGTCCGCGCCGAGTCGGGTCCGTCGGGCGTTGGCGACGCCATGGTGGGTGTTGCTCCCCGTCATCGTTCTCCACCTTTCCTGCGTGGGCCGCTCTGCCCACGCCGGCGGACCGTATCTCCGGCCCGTCCACGGCGGTAACGGGAATGTGGCGGACGCCATGCCCGCCGGCGGGCCGGTGTGGCGAAGATCTCCGCGCGAGGTGCCTGTTGCCGACCCGCCGTCGACCGGATCAGGCTGACCCGGTGGTCGTCCTGCTCACCGCCTTCGGCATCGTGCTGCTCGGCACCGTCGCGCAGGCGGTCAGCGGCTTCGGCTACGCGCTGGTGACCGTCCCGCTGCTCGCCGCCACGCTGGACCCGCGCAGCGCGGTCGTGGTCTCCGCGCTGACCAGCATCGGGGCGACCCTGAACGCGGCGGTACGCGAGCGCGCCTTCGTCCGCTGGCGGGTGGCGCTGGCCCTGATCGGGACCGGCCTGCTCGGGCTGCCGGCCGGCCTGCTGGTGCTCGCCCACGCCCCGGAGCGGCTGCTCAGCGCGGTGATCGCGGTGGTGGTGCTCGGCTGCGTCGCGCTGGTCTGGTCGGGCGCCCGGATCCGTACCGGCCCGGTCGGGCTCGGAGTGGTCGGCGTGCTGGTGGGCACGCTCACCGCCGCCACCGGCACCAACGGGCCGCCGCTGGTCGCCGCCTTCCACTCGCTCGGCTACGACCCGCGCACCTTCCGGGCCACCATCGCCGCGACCTTCGCCGGCATCGGCCTGATGGGGCTGGCCGGGTTCGTCGCGACCGGGCAGGTGCACGCCGACGTGGTGCGTACCGCCCTGGTCGCGCTGCCTGCCGTGCCGGTCGGCTGGTGGCTGGGCAACCGGTTGTTCCACCGGCTCGACCCGGTGCTGTTCCGGCGGGTCCTCCTGGTCGGGCTGCTCGGCAGCGCCGGCGTGGCGCTGGCCGGCCTGGCCGGGTGACGCCCGTCGCCGCTCGTCGGCCGGGCCGCGGGCGGGCTGCGGGCGGTCAGCGGAAGTCGCGGGACGCCGGGGTGACCGGCGGGTCGATCGCGTCCAGCCGGTCGGCGACCAGGCTGGTGACCCCCTCGTACCGTTGCAACCGCCCCCGCACCACCAGGGCCGCGCTGGTCCGGGCCACCCGCCGGTAGCGCTGCCACAGCCCCGGCGAGCAGGTGACGTTGAGCATCCCGGTCTCGTCCTCCAGGTTGAGGAAGGTGACCCCGCCCGCGGTCGCGGGCCGCTGCCGGTGGGTGACGATCCCGCCGACCCGGATCCGCTGCCCGGGCTCCACCCGGCCGAGCCGGGCGATCGGCACCGCACCCAGGGCGTCCAGCCGGTCGCGGATGAACCGGGCCGGGTGACTCTCCGGGGACAGGCCGGTGGCCCAGACGTCCGCCACCAGTCGGTCCACCGCCTCCATCCCGGGCAGGGTGGGCGGGGTCGCGCCGGTCACCGTGCCGGGCAGCCGGCCCGGGCGGTCCTGGGCCGCCGCGCCGGCGGCCCAGAGGGCCTGCCGCCGGGTCAGCCCGAAACCGGCGAAGGCGTCCGCGGTGGCCAGCGCCTCCAGCTGCGCGGCGGTCAGGCCGACCCGCCGGGCCAGGTCCGGCATGTCCCGGTACGGCCCGTGCGCCGTCCGCTCCGCCTCGATCCGCTCGGCCACCTCGTCGCCGAGGGTGCGTACGCTGCCCAGGCCGAGCCGGACCGCCGGGCCACCCAGCCCCCAGGCGTGCGGCGGCTCCCCCGGCTGGCTGCCCCACCGGGTCTCCGGGGTGGACTCCAGCACCGCCTTGGCACCGCTGGCGTTGATGTCCGGCCGGCGTACCTCGACGCCGTGCCGGCGGGCGTCGTCGACCAGGGTCTGCGGCGAGTAGAAGCCCATCGGCTGGGCGTTGAGCAGGGCGGCCAGGAATGGGGCCGGGTGGTAGCGCTTGAGCCAGGAGCTGGCGTACACCAGGTAGGCGAAGCTCATCGCGTGGCTCTCCGGGAAGCCGTAGCTGGCGAAGGCGGTGAGCTTGCGGTAGACGTCGTCGGCCAGTTCGCCGGTGATGCCCCGCTCGGCCATCCCGGCGTAGAGCCGGTCGGCGATCTGCGCCATCCGCTCCACCGAGCGCTTCGCCCCCATCGCCCGGCGCAGCTGGTCGGCCCCGGCCGCGTCGAAGCCGGCCAGGTCGATGGCGAGCTGCATGAGCTGCTCCTGGAACAGCGGCACGCCGAGGGTCTTCTCCAGCGCGTTGCGCATCAGCGGATGCGGGAAGGTCACCGGCTCCTGGCCGTTCTTGCGTCGGATGTACGGGTGCACCGAGCCGCCCTGGATCGGGCCGGGACGGATCAGCGCCACCTCCACCACCAGGTCGTAGAACTCCCGGGGCTTGAGCCGGGGCAGGGTGGCCATCTGGGCGCGGCTCTCCACCTGGAACACCCCGACCGAGTCGGCCCGGCAGAGCATGTCGTAGACCTCGGGGTCGTCCAGGGTCATGTCGCCCAGGTCGAGCCGGGACCCGATCATGTCGTAGCCGTAGTGCAGGGCGGAGAGCATGCCGAGGCCGAGCAGGTCGAACTTGACCAGGCTGACGGCGGCGCAGTCGTCCTTGTCCCACTGGAGCACGCTGCGGCCGGGCATCCGCCCCCACTCCACCGGACAGACCTCGATCACCGGCCGGTCGCAGATCACCATGCCGCCGGAGTGGATGCCCAGGTGCCGGGGGAAGGTCTGCAGTTCGTTGGCGTACGCCACCACCTGCTCGGGGATGTCCTCGACGTCGACCGCGGCGACCGAGCCCCAGCGGTCGATCTGCTTGCTCCAGGCGTCCTGCTGCCCGGGCGAGAAGCCGAACGCCTTGGCCACGTCCCGCACCGCCGACCGCGGCCGGTACGAGATGACGTTGGCGACCTGGGCGGTGTGCTCCCGGCCGTACCGGGTGTATACGTGCTGGATCACTTCCTCCCGGCGGTCGGACTCGATGTCCACGTCGATGTCGGGCGGGCCGTCGCGTTCCGGGGCGAGGAAACGCTCGAAGAGCAGCCGGTGCCGCACCGCGTCCACGTTGGTGATCCGCAGGGCGTAGCAGACCGCCGAGTTTGCCGCCGAGCCCCGGCCCTGGCAGTAGATGTCCTGCTCCCGGCAGAACGTGACGATGTCGTAGACCACCAGGAAGTAGCCGGGGAAGCCGAGGTCCTCGATCATCCGCAGCTCGTGCTCCAGCTGCGCGTACGCCTCGGGGTGCGCCTCGGGCGGCCCGTACCGCTCCCGGGCGCCGGCCAGGGTGAGGTGGCGCAGCCAGCTCATCTCGGTGTGCCCGGGCGGCACCGGGTACGCCGGCAGCTGCGGCGCGACCAGCTGCAGGTCGAAGGCGAGTTCCGCGCCGAACTCGGCGGCCCGGGCCACCGCCCCCGGGTACGCGGCGAACCGCCCCGCCATCTCCGCGCCGCTGCGCAGGTGGGCGGTGGCCGCGGCGGGCAGCCAGCCGTCGATCTCGTCCAGGCTGCGCCGGGCCCGGACCGCGGCCAGCGTGGTGGCGAGCCGGCGGCGACCCGGGGTGGCGTAGTGCACGTTGTTCGTGGCGACCGTGGGCAGCCCCGCCGCAGCGGCCAGCTCGGCCAGGGCGTCGTTGCGGTCGGCGTCGACCGGGTGCCCGTGGTCGGTCAGCTCCACCGCCACCGTCTCGGCGCCGAAGAGCTCGGTGAGCCGGTCCAGCTCCCGGGCGGCCGCGTCGACCCCCTCGGTGAGCAGGGCGGCGGGCACGTGCCCCTTGCGGCAGCCGGTCAGCACCAGCACGTGGTCGCGCAGCTCGTGGGCGACCTCCTCGAGCTCGCCGTAGACCGGGCGGCCCTTCTCGCCGCCGCGTAGCTGGGCCCGGGAGATGGTGGCGGCGAGGCGCGCGTACCCCTCGTGACCATGGGCGAGCACCAGCAGGTGCCGGCCGAGCGGGTCGGGCTCGCCGTTCTGCGGGCCGGGCAGCCCGAGGGAGAGCTCCGCGCCGAAGACGGTGGGCAGGTGCAGCGCGCGGGCCGCCTCGGCGAAGCGCACCACCCCGTAGAAGCCGTCGTGGTCGGTGACCGCGAGCGCGGTGAGCCCGAGCCGGGCGGCCTCCTCGGCCAGCTCCTCGGGATGGCTGGCGCCGTCGAGGAAGCTGAAGTTGGAGTGCGCGTGCAGCTCCGCGTAGGGCACCGCGCCGTCCGGCGGGGGCAGCTCGGGCGGCTCGTACTGCTGCCGCTTGCGGCTCCACGCCGGGGAGTCCCCGCCGTCGGCGTCGACCGCGAGCGGATCCACCACGTACAGGTGCCGCTCGCCCCGGGGCCGCCCCTTGCCGGATCGCCCGTCGCCGGATCGCCCGGAGAGCACCTGTTCCAGCTCCGACCAGGGCATGTTCGGATTGTGGAAACTCACCGGCCGCCCTCTCGCCCGGCCCCCGTCGAGATCTTGGAAGATTGGCGCCCCTCCAGGGGCCGAAACCTTCCAAGATCCGATTTCGCGCGGCGGTTCGCCTCGGGCACTCGACGAGGGGTCGGCGCCGGGTGGCGGATTGCTGTTGGTCGCCTACGAACTTGATGACGCAGACGGATCAGCGGACCGGTGTGCAACGAGTCATCCACGTCAGTCATAGATCGCCTCCACCAGCCACTGGCCGCCCTCGACCGCGAGCAGCAGGGCGGCGCCGTCGGCCAGGCAGACCTGGAACCGGGCCCGGCGACACGCCTCGGCCGGCGCCCACCAGCGCTCGTCCACCGGCCACGGGCCGGCCCAGCCGACGATCTCGGCCGGCCGGCCGGTGCCGACGACCAGCCGGGCCGGCGCGGCGCTCATCGCCAGCCGGGCGGTGACCACGACCGGCTCCCCGGCGGCGTCGTGCACGGTGGCGAGGAGCGGGGTCGGCAGCACCACGGCCGGCGCCGGCGGCGGCAGCCGCCCCGGCCACGGCGGAACCGCCGCCCCACCGGGCAGGCGTTCGTCACCCCACGGGACCAGGCGCACCTGGTCGGCCGGGGAGCGTCCGCCGCCGAGCACGGCGGTGACGACCGCCTCGGGGCCGAGGATGCCCTGCACCCGGCTCAGCGCGCGGTGCGCCCGCTCCCGCTCCTCGCCGGTCTCCCCCCACAGCCCGGGTTGCAGGCCGGCCTGGGCGAGCACCCCGTCCGGCACCAGCCGCAGCCGGATGATCCCGGCGGTGGGGCGGGTCGGGCGGGCGCCGCCCCGGCCGTTGCTGCCGGAGAGCCAGCCGTCCAACTGCCAGCGGACCCGGTCGGCGATGGCCACGGCGGTGAGCAGGCCGTCGTGCCGCCAGACCCGGTGCAGCTCCTGGCCGTGCGCGGTGACTGCCTCGATGCCGAGCCGGGTGCAGGCCAACCCGTACCCGGCGAGTCGCTCGTGCAGCTGCTCGGCCAGCATCCGGGCCGCGAACGCCGCGGCGTCGACCCGGTCGAGCGGCTCGTCGTAGTCGGCGGTGACCGTCAGGTCGGCCGGCGGCTGCCGGACCGCGAGCGGCCGGTGGTCCCGGCCCGCGGCGAGCCGGTGGGCCAGCGCCCCGTCGAACCCGAACCGGGCCAGCACGTCGCCGGCGGACAGGGCGGCGAAGTCGCCGAGGGTCCGCACCCCCAGCCGGCGCAGCAGGTCGGTCAGGGCGGGCCGGCCGAGCGCCTCGACGGGCAGCGCGGCCAGGAACTCGGGACTTCCCCCGGGCGGCACGATCCGCCCGTCCCGGGCGGCCAGCCCGGCGGCGAAGACCCCGTCGGCGATGCCGACCTGGCTCTCCACCGCGCACGTCTGGGCGACGTGCTCGACGATCCGCTCGGCCGCCGCCTCCTCGCCGCCCAGGTAACGGCTGGGCCCCCGGGCGACCAGCGCGCAGGCCCCGGGCCGGAGCACCTCCACCCCGGCGGCCACCTCCTCGACGGCGGCGACGACCGGCTCGAACGCCCGGGCGTCCCGGCCGGGATCGTGGTCGACGACGGTGAGCTGGGGGCAGCGCCCCTGCGCCTCCCGACGGCGCAGCCCCCGGCGTACGCCCTCGGCGCGGGCCCGTTCGGAGCAGGCGACCACCCGGTTGCCGTGCAGCACCACGACCGGGTCGGTGGCGGGCACCCCGTCGACGATCTCGGCGGCGAGGACCGGCCAGTCCGGGCACCAGAGCAGCAGGGTCCGCACCGGCGCACCGGTCATGCCGACCCGACCACGGTGAACGCGCCGCGGCGGGCCCCGGCGGCCGGCGCCACCACCCGCAACGGGGCGGTACGCGCGGCGACGCCGGCCCCGGCCGACCGGGGGATGACCCGGGTCAGC
>NZ_JAPDPH010000273.1 GCF_026013475.1 Micromonospora yasonensis
CGGCTCGGGGCCGGCGTCAGCCGGCGGTCGACCCGACGCCACGATGAGCACCCGGCTGGCGGTGCGGCTCCCGGTCCTCGCGGCCGGCGGCGTCGCCCTGCTCGCCGGCCTGTACGCCGCACTCCTGCTGCTCGGCCTGCCGCTGCCCGCCCCGCGGGCGCCGCTGGAGCAGGTGCACGGCCCGCTGCTGGTGCTCGGCTTCGTCGGCACGCTGATCGCCCTGGAACGGGCCGTGGCACTGGGCGCCCGGTGGGCCCTGCTCGCCCCGGGCTGTTCCGCCGCCGGTGGGGTGGCCCTCCTGCTCACCGGCCCGAGCCACCCCGCGCGGCTGCTGCTGATGCTCGCTGCGGTGCTGCTCCTGCTGGTCTACCGGCAGCTCTGGCGCCGGCAGCCCGGCCCGGCGCTCCTGGCGCAGGGCCTCGGCGCGCTCGCCTGGTACGCCGCCGTGCTGCTGTGGCTGGCCGGGGCGGCCGTGCCGGAGACCGTGCCGTGGCTGGCCACCTTCGTGGTGGCCACCATCGCCGGGGAACGCCTCGACCTGGCCCAGCTCGCGCTGCCCCCGTCCGGGGTCCGCTGGTTCCTCGCCGCGCTCGGTGCGCTCACCGCCGGGGTCACCGCCACCGCCCTGTGGCCGGACACCGGGGCGCACCTGTTCGGGGTGGGCCTGCTCGCCACGGTCGGCTGGCTGGTGGTGCACGACGTCGCCCGCCGCACGGTGCGCGGCCGCGGCCTGCCGCGCTACGTCGCGGTGGGCCTGCTCACCGGGTACGCCTGGCTGGCGGTCGCCGGCCTGCTCTGGGCCGGCGCCGGTCCGGTCACCGCCGGCCCCCGCTACGACGCCACCCTGCACGCGACCTTCCTGGGCTTCACCATGTCGATGATCTTCGTGCACGCCCCGGTCATCCTGCCCGCTGTGCTCCGTCGCCCGCTGCCCTACCGGCCCTGGCTGTATGTGCCGCTGGCCCTGCTGCACGGCAGCCTGCTGGTGCGCCTCCTGGTCGGGGACGGCCTGGCCGTGGCGCCGGTCTGGCGCTGGGCGGGCGTCGCCAACGTCCTCGCCGTACTCGCCTTCCTCGGCTGCGCGCTGGCCGGCGCGCTGACCACCGCCCGGCCCGGCCACCGGCCCGCGGCCGGACCCGTCCCGGCGGTGCGCTGATGGACCGCCCCCGGACGACCGTTCCCGGTCCGTCGACCCCCGCCGGTCCGCACCCGGCCCGCCCGGCCGGGCGGCCGCCCGCGGGGGAGACCGGACGGGCGGCCTGGCACCGCCGGACCGGTCTGCTGCCCACCGCGTACCTGGGCGGGCTCGTCGCCCTGGGCTTCGCGCACCCGTTCCTGCCCAGCTGGCGCTGGCTGGCGATCCACCTGCTGCTGCTCGGCGCGGTCACCAACGCCATCCTCGTCTGGTCGGCGCACTTCACCGCGGCGGTGCTGCGGACTCCCGTGCCGGCCGGGCGCCGGTCCGAGGCGGCCCGCCTGACCGTGCTGAACGTCGGGGTGGTGGCCGTGCTCGTCGGCGGGGCGGCCGACCGGCCGTGGCTCGGGGTCGGCGGCGCCGCCCTGGTCTTCGCGGCGGTGGCCGCCCACCTGGCCTGGCTCGCCCGGCGGCTCCGGCGGGCCCTGCCGGCCCGGTTCAGCGTGACCGTCCGTTACTACCTGGCCGCGAGCCTGGCGCTGCTCGCCGGTGTCCCGGTGGGCGCCGGCATGCTGGTGACCGACGACGCGCACCGCCCCCGGTTGCTGCTGTTCCACGCGCACGTCAACCTGCTCGGCTGGGTGACGCTCACCGTGCTCGGCACGCTGCTCACCCTCTGGCCGACCATGCTGCGGACCCGGATGGTCGAGGGCGCGGTGCGGGCCGCCGGCAGTGCCCTGCCGCTGGCCGCCACCGGGCTGCTCCTGCTCGGCCTGGGCCTGCTCGCCTGGTGGCGGGCCGTCATCGCGGTCGGGCTGGGCCTGTTCGTGCTCGGCGTTCTGGTGGCGCTGCGACCCGCGGCGGCCGTGGCCCGGGCCCGTCCCCCGTACGCCTTCGCGACCTGGTCGGTGGCGGCGGCGGCCGGGTGGCTCCTGGTCGCCCTGGCCGTGGACGCCGCCACCCTGCTGACCGCCGCCGATCCCGCCGCGGCCGTCGACCGCTTCGGCGCGGTGCTGGTCCCGTTGCTGGTGGGCTTCGTCGGGCAGGTCCTCGTCGGCGCGCTGACGTATCTGCTGCCCGTGGTCCTCGGCGGGGGGCCCGGGGCCGTCCGGGTCCGCGCCGCCCGGCTGGACCGGCACGGCCCGCAGCGGGTCGCGATGACGAACGCCGCCCTGGCGGTCTTCGTGCTGCCCAGTCCGCCGTACGTCCGCATCACCACGTCCCTGCTGATCCTCGCCGCGCTGGTGCAGTTCGTCGTGCCGGCCGCCCGGGTCCTGCTCACCGCCCGGAGGTGACCCGTGACCACGTCCCCCGCCCCGGTCCGGCCGCTCGGCGGCGTCGCCGCCGGTCTCGCCCTCGTCCTGGTCGCCGTGCTGGTCGGCGTGGCCGCGCAGCGGGTGACCGCCGGCCCCGCCGCCGGCGGTGCCCGGACCGCCGTCACGCCGACCGGGCACACCACGACCATCGAGGTGGTGGCCGAGGACATGCGGTTCCACCCGGCCCGGATCGAGGTGCCGCCCGGTGACCGGCTAATGGTCGAGTTCCGCAACCGGGACCAGCGGCGGCACGACCTGGTGCTGGACAACGGGGCCCGCACCCCGTTGCTCGGCGAGGGGGCGTCGGCCCGCCTGGACGCGGGCGTGATCGGGGATGTGACCCGGGGCTGGTGCTCGCTGCCGGGGCACCGGCAGGCCGGCATGACCCTCCAGATCGTCCCGGCCGGCGCGGTGACGTCGTCCGCCGCGACCGGGTCCGTCGCGCCGCAGCCGAGCCTCGACGTCATGGCCGACCCCGGGCCGGCCTTCGTCGCCCGCGACGCGGTCGCGCCGCCCACTCCGCCGGGCCGGCTGCACCGACGTGAACTGCACGTACGGGAGGTGGTGCGGGAGGTCGCCCCGGGCGTACGCCAGCGGCTCTGGACGTTCGACGGCACCGTGCCCGGGCCCGTGCTCCGCGGACGGGTCGGCGACACGATCGAGATCACCCTGGTCAACGACGGCACGCTGGACCACGGAATCGACTTCCACGCCGGGGCGGTCGCGCCGGACGAGGTGATGCGCCCGATCGACCCGGGGCAGCGGCTCACCTACCGCTTCACCGCCACCCGGGCCGGCATCTGGATGTACCACTGCTCGACGATGCCGATGCTGCACCACCTCGGCAACGGCATGTACGGCGGTGTGATCATCGACCCGCCCGACCTGCCCCGGGTCGACCGCGAGTACGTCCTCGTGCAGTCCGAGTTCTATCTCGGGCCGGACGGCCAACCCGGTGACCTGGCCAAGATGCAGGCCGAACGGCCCGACGCCGTGGTCTTCAACGGCTATCCGGCCCAGTACGCCCACCGTCCGTTGACCGCCCGCCCCGGGGAGCGGGTCCGCGTCTGGCTCCTGGACGCCGGCCCCAACCGGGACAGCTCCTTCCACGTCGTCGGCGCCCAGTTCGACACCGTCTACCGGGAAGGGCACTGGGAGAACCGGGCGACCGACCCGGGTGGGGCCCAGGTCCTGCCCCTCACCCCGGCCGCCGGCGGGTTCGTCGAGCTGTCCTTCCCGGCGCCTGGCGACTACCCGTTCGTCAGCCACGCCATGGTGGACGCCGAACGGGGTGCCCGGGGCGTCTTCGCCGTCCGCTGACCGGGACTGAAGCATTCCTACAGACAGCTGGGCTCGGCTGTAGACAACCTACCGTGCTCCGTCTATCGTCTGCGGCAATCGAATGATTTCAATCAATGAATGTTGTCGCGAAGGAGCACAGATGCCCGTGTCCGTAGCCGCCCGCCGTACCCGGCTTCTGCTCGGTGGCGCCCTCGCGCTGGTCACCGGGCTGGCCGCGCCCGCCGCCGTCACGCCACCGGCGGTTGCCGCGCCGGCCTCGGCGGCCGCGTCCGCCCACCCGCTCGCCACGGCCTTCGCGGCCGCGGCGGCCCGCTACGACGTCCCCCGCGACCTGCTGGTGGCGCTCGGCTATGCCGAGTCACGGCTGGACATGCACGCCGGAGCGCCGAGCGCCAGCGGCGGGTACGGCCTGATGCACCTGGTGCACAACCCCGCCGTGCACACCCTCGACGAGGCGGCCCGGCTCACCGGGCTCGGACAGCCCGCGCTGCGGACCGACCCCGCCGCGAACGTGCTCGGCGCCGCCGCGGTGCTCCGCTCGTACGCGGACCAGGCCGGGCTGGACCGCGCCGACCGGGCGGACGTCGACCACTGGTACGCCGCGATCGCCCGCTACGGCGGCGCGACCGACCCGGCCGTCGCCCGGCTCTACGCCGACACCGTCTACGACCTGCTCCGGGCCGGCGTTTCGGCCGTGCACGGCGTGGCGGTGGCGGCCCGTCCGGTCGCGCCGCAGCGGGGCGCGCTGGAGCGGGCGGCCACGCCGGGCGAGATCGGCACGCTGAGCACCGACTACGGGCCGGCGGCCTGGGCGCCGGCCAGCACCAGCAACTACACCGTGGCCAGCCGGCCGTCCAGCCACCCGATCCGGTACGTCGTGATCCACGTGACGCAGGGCTCGTACGCGGGCTCGATCAGCTGGTTCCAGAACCCGTCGGCGCAGGTCAGCGCCCACTACACCTTCCGCTCCTCCGACGGCGCCGTCACCCAGTCCGTCCGGGAGAAGGACATCGCGTGGCACGCCGGCAACTGGACCTACAACACCCAGTCGATCGGCATCGAGCACGAGGGCTACGTCGACGATCCCGCCTGGTTCACCGACGCGATGTACCGGGCGTCCGCGGCACTGACCCGCAACGTCGCCGACAAGTACGGCATCCCGAAGGACCGGCAGCACATCATCGGGCACGTCGAGGTCCCCGGTGCCACCCACACCGACCCCGGCCCCAACTGGAACTGGACCTACTACATGCAGTTGGTGCAGGGGATCACCGGCATCGGATCCGGGACCGTGAGCACGCCCTCGTCAACGCTCAACGTCCGCTCCGGGCCCGGCACGAGCTACGCCGTCGTCGGCACGGTGGCCGACGGGACGCGCGTCTCGATCTACTGCCAGGCGGTCGGCACCACGGTGACCGGCACGTACGGCACCAGCAACATCTGGAACCGGATCGGCACCAACCGCTACGTGTCCGACGCCTACGTCCTCACCGGATACGACGGCTTCATTCCGAACGTGCCCCGCTGCTGAGCGCAACGGTGGCGGGGTCCGACCGAGGGTCGGACCCCGCCACCGTGCCGGGGCGGTCAGCCCTTGTGCCACTTCTGGTTGGCCGTGCCCGCGCAGTCCCAGATCTGGAGTTTCGCGCCGTCGCTGCCGTTCCAGTCCTTGATGTCGACGCACTTGTTGGCCCGGAGGTTGACCAGGTCACCGGCCGCGTTCAGGGTGAACTGCTGGGCGCCGGTGCCGTTGCAGGTGTAGAGCTGGACCACCGCGCCGTTGGCGGTCGACCCGCCGTCGACGTCCATGCACTTGTTGTTCTGGCTCTGCAGGGCCGAACCGGTGAACGTCCATTTCTGCGCGTTGGTGCCGTTGCAGGTCCACATCTGCAGCTGGGCCCGGTCGACGAAGTTCGAACTCGGCACGTCGATGCACTTGTTGTTCCAGTTGCTGACCACGGGTACCCCGACGCCGGGACCACCGCCGCCACCGGAGAACGGGCTCAGGATCAGCCCGGCCGCGCGCGGGTCGCCGTCGTGCACCAGCGACTCGAAGCCGCCGACGTCGTCGAAGGCGAACGCGTACGCCCTGCCGTCGGCCATGTTGGCGTGGATCAGGCGGGCGTACTGGTTGGTCGGGTTGCTGCGGTAGAAGTCGGCGGCGTTGGTGCTGGGCTGGGTGTCGATGGTGCCGAGTGTGCCCCGGTTCAGCGCGGCGCAGAGGGTACGCGAGATCGGACCGACCACCTGGTCGTTCGGCGCGGGCAGGTCGCCGTCGCAGCCCCAGACGCTCGCCGAGGAGGGCCGGTTGAAGGAGGCGACCACCTGGCCGCTGCCGTTGGTGAAGGTCATGGTGCTGCCCGAGGTCCGCCCGTAGTAACGGATCGTCGGCTGGTCGGCGAAGGGCACCACGGTCAGCGTCTTCGTGGCGTACGCGTTCCACGCCGCGGCGATGTAGGAGTCCAGGTAGGTGGGGCTGAGCAGGCCGGCGCCGGCGGCCTTGCCGGGGGCCAGGACGCGGAGCACGGTCCCGTCCGACCGGGCGTACACGGTGTTGGCCCAGCCCGGCTGGGCGCGGATCCCGTCGACGACGGCGTTGCGTCCGTTGGCCACCGGGTCGCCGGTCCGTTTGGTGATGCCGTTGGCGCCGGTCACGGTCACCGCGTGCGGCACCGCGAACATGTCCACCTGGGAGCTGTTCAGCCACAGCCCGGCATCGTTGTAGGTGAACTCGCTCCAGTCGAAGAGGATGTCCCGGTTGGCGTCGCCGGCCGCCCACGGGGCGGGCTGCACCAGCCCGTCCGGGGTGAGGAAGAACTTCAGCTTCTGCCCGAGGGCGAAGTAGACCCGGCCGGAGAAGCCGCGCGGGAACTGGATCGTGGTGCTGCCGCCGGTGCCGGGACCCGGGATGGAGGCGTCCGGCGCGGGTGACGGCGGGATCTGCCCACCGGTCCACGGGACGAAGGCGCCGCTGGAGGTGACGTAGCCGAGCCGGCCGGTAGCCAGCTGGGTGCCGATGACGTACAGGTACACCGGGTCGGCGCGGCCGGTGGTGTTGGTGACGGTGACGGGCAGCAGTGTCGGACCGACCGCGCGTGCCGGGGTGGCGGCGACGGTGCCGGCGAGGCCGGCGAGCAGGGCGGACGCGACGGCGAGCAGCTTGCTTCGGAGACCCATGGAAACCACCTCGGGGGAACGGGGACGGGACAGCGCGGTCTCGGCGTGATCGACTCGGATTGCGGCAGCTGGCGGGGGATTCCGCTCACCGGCGGAGGCCGGCGGGCACGATCGCGGCCGGACCGGCGGCGAACGCCGCCGGGCCCGGTCCGCGACCCGGCGTCAGCCGGTGCGCCACTTCTGGTTGGCCGTGCCGGCGCAGTCCCAGAGTTGCAGGCGGGCACCGTCGGAGTTGTTCCAGTCCTTGATGTCGACGCACTTGTTGGCCTGCGGATTGACCAGATCACCGGCGGCGGAGAGGACGAACTGCTGGGCCGGGTTGCCGCTGCAGGTGGCGATCTGGATGACCGCGCCGTTGTCCCGCGAGCCCCAGGCGACGTCCATGCACAGGTTGTTCTGGGTACGCAGGGTGCCGCCGGTGAAGGTCCAGCTCTGCGCCAGGGTGCCGTTGCAGGTCCAGGTCTGCAGCGGTACGCCGTCGGAGAAGTTGGAGAACGGCACGTCGATGCACCGGTTGTTCCAGTTGCTGATGATCCGCGTCCCGCCGCCGGTCGTGGTCAGCGACAGCCCGTAGACGCCGAGGATCTCGTTGACCGGCTGGAACCACATGGTGCCGCCGGTCGTGCAGTTGCCGGTGCCGCCGGAGGTGACGCCCTGGGCCTGGTCGCCGGAGAGCCAGGAGCCGCCGGAGTCGCCCGGTTCGGCGCAGGCGTTGCTGCGGGTCAGCCCGTAGACCGCGCCCTGGGCGTAGTTGACGGTCTCGTCCCGGCCCAGGATCGTGCCGCACCGCCAGCCCGTGGTCCGACCCGAGCGGCACACCGAGCTGCCGATCACCGCGTCCCGCGAGCCGGCCACCGGCGCGTTGCCGCCGGCGTAGTTGTTGACCCACGGGCGCGGGGTCCAGTTGCTGTTGGTGCGTACCCACGCGTAGTCGTTGCCGGGGAACGACGAGCCGGCGAAGGTGCCCTGGGCCACGTTGTTGTAGCCGAGGGTGGAACTGCCGGTGCCGCCGCAGTGCCCGGCGGTCACGAATCCGCCCGCGACGGCGAAGCCCACCGAGCAGAGCACGTTTCCGTTGATCACGAACTGGTCGCCGCCCCGGATGTCGTACACGGGCCGGGGCACGTCCGCCTCGGTCACGTAGCGGATCAGGGTGCGGGGTGCCCCGCTGGCCGCCACGAAGGAGGCGGCTGCCGCCGTACGGCCCGGCTCGACCAGCACGACGACGGAGTTGCCGACGGTATCGGCGTACCAGCCGCGCACGGCGGCGGCCGGCCGACGGCGCGCCGCGTACCGGTCGAGGGTGGCCCGGGCGGCGACGAGTGTGGTCAGGCTGTGGCGGACCAGATCGGGAGGGCGGCGTGGAGGGGAAGAGGGGAGGGTAGGGGGGAGAAGG
>NZ_JAPDPH010000274.1 GCF_026013475.1 Micromonospora yasonensis
CCGGCGCGATCCCTTCCCTCTAATGATCATGGAATGTCCCCCGCTCACCCCGCGTTGACCTGGTGTTTTCTCCCTGGACGGGCCGCCCGTCCGGTTCATGGGGAGCACGCCCGGCGACCGGGACGCCCCACCCGCCTCCGGCCGTCACTCGGCCCGCAGCGCCACCACCGGGTCGAGCCGGCCGGCTCGCTGGGCGGGCACCACGCCGAAGACGATGCCCACCGCGGCCGATACGCCGAACGCGAGCGCCAGCGACCACCAGGTGATCGCCGCGGGGATCGGCGAGACCGCGTCGACCAGCAGCGCGGTGCCGACGCCGAGCGCCATCCCGGTCAGCCCGCCGATCGAGGTGAGCAGCACCGCCTCCAGCAGGAACTGCACCCCGATGTCCCGGGGCCGGGCGCCGACCGCCTTGCGCAGGCCGATCTCCCGGGTCCGCTCGCGTACCGAGACCAGCATGATGTTGGAGACGCCGACCCCGCCGACCAGCAGCGAGATGCCGGCGATGGCGGCCAGCACGCCGGTCAGCACGCCGAGGATGTCACCGAGTACGCCGAGGATCTGCTGCTGGGTGACCGCGCTGAACTCGGTGTCCGGGTGCCGCCGGGACAGCTCGGCGACGATCCGGTCGCCCAGCTCGCCGATCCGTTCCCGGTCCGGGGCCTTGACCGCGATGCCGTCGATCCGCTGGGTGCCCCAGAGCCGCTGCGCCGCGGTCACCGGGATGTGCACCTCGTCGTCCCGGTCCACCCCCAGGCTCTGGCCGAGCGGGGTGAAGACCCCGATCACCCGGAACCGGACCCCGGCCAGGGCGACCTGCTGACCGAGCGGATCCCGGTCGGGAAAGAGTGCCCGCGCGACGGACGAGCCGAGCACTGCGACCCGGCGGCTGGTGTCCACATCGGCCCCGGTCAGGTAGCGGCCGCGGGCGAGCGAGCGGGTGAACACCGCCGGGGTGGTCTCCAGCACCCCCTGCACAGTGGTGAAGTCGGAGCGGTTGCCGGCCCGCGCGGTCGCCCCCGAGGCCACCGTGACCGCCACCCGCCCGGGGTCGCCGACCACCCGGGAGACCGCGTCCACGTCCTTGAGGTCGAGCGGCGAGACCACCGGGGCGTTACCCACGTCGATCCGGCCGGGGACGACCAGGAGCAGGTTCGAGCCGAGCCCCTCCACCTGCTGCTCGACCTTCTGCTTGGTGCCGGTGCCGATGGCCACCAGGATCACCACGGAGGCGACCCCGATGATCACCCCGAGCATGGTCAGCGCACTGCGCATCCGGTTGGCCCGCAGCGCGTCCAGCGCCACGCGCCAGGCCTCCGCGACCCTCACCCGGCACCTCCGGGCCCGGCCGCCGCGTCGGCTCCCGGCCCGGCGCCGTCGGAAAGGCGTCCGGTGGCTCCGGTGGCGCCACCGGAGCCACCGGACGGGTGCCCCGGGCCGCTTCCGGACGCGTACCGGGGCTCCGCGCTGGGAGCGTCGTCCAGTGTCGCAGGTCCCCCGCCGAGGCCGGACAGCGGTCGATCATGAATGGTGTCCGACCTGATCAGACCGTCGCGGACCGCGATCCTGCGGCGGGCCCGGGCGGCCACCTCCTGGTCGTGGGTCACCATCACCAGGGCCACCCGCGACTCGGCGTTCAACCGTTCGAGCAATTCCAGCACCGCCTCGCCGGTGGCGGTGTCCAGGTTGCCGGTGGGCTCGTCGGCGAGCAGTACCGCCGGGTCGGTGACCAGGGCACGGGCGATCGCCACCCGCTGCTGCTCCCCGCCGGACAGCTGATTGGGCCGGTGGTCCAGCCGGTGGCCGAGCCCGACCCGGCCGAGCATCGCCGCCGCGCTCTCCCGCCGCTGCCGCGCGCCGATCCCCCGGTAGACCAGCGGCAGCGCCACGTTGTCCACTGCGGAGGTGCGCGGTAGCAGGTGGAACGCCTGGAAGACGAAGCCGATGGTCTGGTTGCGCAACATGGCCAGCTCCGGCGCGGCGAGGGAGGCCACGTCCCGCCCGCCGATCACCAGCCGGCCGCCCGTCGGCCGGTCCAGCCCGCCGAGCAGATGCATCAGGGTGGACTTGCCGGAGCCGGAGGGTCCGATCACCGCCACGTACTCGCCGGGGTCGATGGTGAGCGACACGCCGCGCAGCGCCGGCACGGACACCCCGTCCAGCTGGTACGTCCGGAACACCTCGTGCGCCTCGATCGCCGGCACCCCGGCGGGGAGCCTCACTTCAGTTCCTGGCCGTCGTGGACCTGGTCGGCGCCACGTACCACGATCCGGTCGCCGGCCTGCACGCCGTTGACGATCTGCACCAGGTCCTGCCCCTGCACGCCGACGGTGACGGGCACCCGGTCGGCCTTGCCATCCCGCAGCACCCAGATCGCGTCCCGGCCGTCTGCGGAGAAGACCGCCGAGGCCGGTACGGCCACCGCGTCGGCGGCCTCGCGGACCCGGAGGTGGACCACCGCGTTCATGCCGGGGCGGGGCGTCGGCGCGGCCTCCCCCTCACCGAGCCGCCCGGCGCCGAGGCTGAGCCGGACCCGGTAGGTGACCCCGCCGCGGGCGGAGGTGGTGGGCAGCACGTCCACCGAGCGGACCGTCGCGTCGTAGCTCGCGCCGGTCACCGCGTCCAGCTCCACCGAGGCGGTCAGGCCGGCACGGACCAGCAGCACGTCGGTCTCGTCGACCTCGGCGAGCAGGCCGAGCCGGCCGGTGTCCACCACGGTCAGCACGGGCGTGCCGGCGGTCACCCGGCCACCCGCCGGGACCGCGTCGTCCACCCCCGGCGGCGGACCGCCCTGGCCGGTCGCCCCGAGCGCCGACGGGTCGAGCCCGGGCACACCGCCCCCGGCCGCACCGAGCAGGCCGCCCAGGTCGGTCGCGGCGGCGGCGCGGGTGCCGCCCGGCTGCACCACCCCGGGGATCGGGGCCCGCAGGGTCAACGCGTCGACGGTCGCCTTCGCCAGGTCGTACGCCTGCTGGGCCTGGAGCCGCTGCGCGGCCGACAGCGCGCCGACGGCGCTGTTCAGGCCGGCCACACCGCGCTGCACGGCGGCGACCGCCCGGTCGGCGGCACGGGCCGCCGACTCGTACTGCCGCTGCGCCGAGTCGACCTGGAGCAGCAGCGCGGACCGCAGCTGCGGGTCGCCGATCTTCCCGGCGGCCTGCCGCGCGGCGTCGAACGCCTCCTTGGCCGCCCGGTCGGTGCCGCGCCGGCTGCCGCCGAGGTCACCCACGCCGACGCCGCGACCGGCCCGCTTCGCGGCGCGGAGCGCCTCCCGGGCCTGCTTCAGCCGGTCCTGTGCCGACGGGGAGCTGATTACCGCGAGCACCTGTCCCTTGACGACCCGCTGCCCAGGCTGGACCCGGAGGCTGGTCAGGGTGCCGTCGGCCGGGGCGGTGAGGGTGGCGGCGGCGCGGGCGGTCACCGTGGCCGGCGCGTCGATCATCTCGGCCACCGGGGAGCGGCCGACCTGGGCGACGGTGACGCCGGGCTGATCGTCGCCGCAGGCAGCGGCGGTGGTGCCGGTCAGGGCGACGACGGCGAGGAGGGCGGTGAGCAGGCGGGGGCGGGTGGCCGCGGGCAACCGCGGCGGGTGGATGCGGGCCACCGCTCCAATCTAGCCGCCCTGCGATGTTGCAGGCTTCAACGATCAGGGGACGCAATGCGATCGGCTCGTCGCACCCGAAAGCAGGAGCCGGGCGACCCCTGCCCTACGGCGGGGTCGCCCAATCCCTATGTCACGACTTCGCCTGCCGATCAGCCTCAGCAGCCGCTGTCCTTCCGATATTCCAGGTACTGGTCGTCGCTGTTGTCGATGACTCTCAGGTGAAGATCACCGCCCAGGTTTCGCCGGGTTCGGACCTCCATGCTCGTCCGGGTCTCCCGGAAGCGCAGCATGAGCCTCCCCTCGATCGCGGCACCCTGCTCGAATTCCCACCCGCCGCTGCCCGATCTCTCTGAGTCATCGAAAGGGACATCGGTGGCCTCGAAGGTGTGGTCCAAGTGAATAGTGATATTGCTGCCGGTCGAGGCCCGCCAAGTACCGCACAGGGAGTTCGAGCTTACGGGAGGGAAGAGGAAGTGGCCCACTCCAGCCCAGCAACAGCACAGGACCATAAGACAGCACACGGCCGCAACGTAGGGCCACTTCCTCGACACCCGGGTCAACCTCTCTCTGATAGGGAGCGCATCCCGATCAACAGCCACCGTCCCCCGAGATTGCGTTCCTGCAGATCGGGCCGGGGTGCGGCAGGGATCCGCGCTGGATCCGAACGTTCAAGGTAACGGTCTGCGACTGCGTGGGGAACCTGCCCTCGTACTTGCGCTGAATCGGTTCTCCAACGACGTCGTCGTAGAAAGGCAGATAACCGAGCCCGGGGATTCGGGTACCTGACTTCACCGTCGTCTTGTTTTTCAGCACCAACTTCACCCCGACGGTGCCGTCATCACGGGAATCATCAGTAACGGTCCACTTCACTGAGTACGATCCCATGAACGTCACCTCCAGATTATCGGCGGGCTCCCGGTTGAGGTACGCCCAGACGTTCTTCGGGTCGTGCTTCGCCGCATACCAGAACTCGTCCCATGCGCCGAGGCTCTTCCGCATATCGCCCTCGCGGGCGCCGAGCACAATTTCGTTGGCGATCTGGAATTCGGCCTTGCGCAGGTACGGATCCTTCCGCATCTGCTCAGCGAAGTAGTCGCCGTCCTGGAACTTGTAGCTGCCGCCCACACCGCCTAGGAACAGGTCGGCCAGTTGGTTCGCGTTGGTGTGGTCGACACTCCGCAACTTGTGCTTGTGGGTCTGCCGACGCGAGGCGGTCGACGAGCGGTGGTGCTGCCGCCCCCAGTCCTTGTTCCGCTTGGTTCCGCAGCCTCGGGGGCAACCGCCCGCACCACGCCCATCGCCCTTCTTCAGAGGCCGGGGATCGTAGCCGTAGCAGTCGAAGTGCAGGCAGTCCTCCGGGATCAGACCTGTCGGGTCGCTGGTGGTCACGGGGGTGTTGTTGGCGTAGGAGTAGGCAGCCCACTGCTGCGGATCGCTTGAATCGATGACCGGGTCAACGGAGATGAAGCGGCCGACGCCCGGGTCGTAGGCGCGGGCGCCGACGACGGTCAGCCCGGTCGGGCTGGTGGGCTTGTTCAGGAAGCCGCGGTTGTCTGGCACGGTGATGGTGGCTCCTCGCGGGCCGCCATAGGGCGTGTACTGCCGCCAGGTGGGGTTCTGGGCGGTGCTGTCGAGGTAGAGCGACGGCGTGCCCTGCTGGTCCCCGATGGCGAAGGTGTACGCCGTGCCGCTGCCGGAGCGGATGCAGGTGCCGCCGCCAGGCAGGTCGTAGTAGCGATCACCGTCGATGATGGTGGTGGTGGTGTTGAGGGTGAGCTGCTGTCCCGGCAGGTAGAGGGTGGCCTTGCCGGGTTCCTTCTGCAGGAACAGGTTGCCGTCGGCGTCGTAGATAAAGGTGTTGGTGCCGCTGGTGCCGCCGGTGACGTCGGTGAGTTTGCCGGCGTCGTCCCAGGCCAGGGTTTGGTTGCCCTGGGCGGCGTTGCGTCCGGTGGTGTTGCCGGCGTTGTCGTAGCTGTATGAGGTGGTGCCGGTGGCGGCGCCGGTCTTGGTGGTGGAGGTCAGGGTGTGGGGCTTGTTCTGACCGTTGCCGTCATAGGTGTAGGTGGTGCTGGTGTTCGCGGCCGTGCCGAGGCCGTGTTCGACCTGCTGGGTGCGGTTGCCGATGACGTCGATGCTCCAGCTGGTCCAGTAGGCGCTACCCGAGCCGATGGTGTTGCCGACCATGCCCTTGTTGGTGTCGGTCGGGGTGGCGGCGCAGTTGTCCGTGGCGGTCCACGCCTCGGTCAACCGGGCCAGGCCGTCGTAGCCGTAGCACTGCGTCTCGACCGGAGTAGTCGCCCCGTACCGCTTGCTGATCTTGCGGGTGATGTTGCCGGCGAGATCGTACTGGTACTCCTGCTCGTCCACCGTCGACGGGGTCGTCTTGTTGCGGGTGACGAGCTGGTTGGTCAGCCGGCCGGTATGGGTGTCGTAGGTGTTGGTGACGTAGGCCGCGCTGGTCGTGCTGCCCAGCGTCTGCTGATTCACCCGACCCCACGCGTCATAGGTCACCCCGCTGGTGTAGCTGGTCGAGCCACCGAGGGTGGTGGGCAGGTCCAGCACCCCGGAGTAGCCGTGCACCACCGTCTCCGACGGCAGACTCCCCTTGGCCGGATATGTGTCGGTCAACGGCAGACCCAGCACCGAGGTGTAGGTGTGCCCGAAGACGTATTGGCCGCCCAGGGACCCCTCCGTGTCGGGAATCGTCACCGTCAGGCCCAGGCTATTGCCGAAGACGTCAAAGCCCTTGTGCTGGCTGGTGTACGCCTGACCACCCCGGTACGCGATCGTCGTGGTCAGCTCACCGATGGCGTTGGTGACCCCGGCGACACCGTTGCTGTTGTCGTACACCCACGCGGCCCGCTGGTTCGCCGCCGACTGGTTCGCCACCGTCGAGGCGAACTCAGCGATCTTCCGGTCCAGAGCGTCGTACGTGTAGGACAGGGTCTTGCCCCGGCCGTCGGTGGTCTGCACCAGGTTCCCGTTGGCGTCGTAGGCCATTGTGCTGTTGCCGGCGTCCGGGTCCGCCTTCGCGACGACCTGGCCGAGCAAGTTGTAGGTCGAGGTCCACACGTTGCTCTTGGCGTCAGTCAACGTTGACTGGTAGCCGTGTCCGTCGTATCCGTACCTACTCACAGTCGCGGTACCACCAGTGACCGTGAACGTGCCGGTGAACGTGTCCGCCGGCGTGGTCACCGTCGGCCAGCTGCTGTACTCGTGCAACTCGATGTTCTGTTCCAGGACATCGACGACCGTGGTCTTCACGACGCCGCCCGTCGGTGGGACGACCGTGGTGCGGTCGCCGCCATAGGCAGTCGTCGTCTTGGACACGGTGACCCCATTCTTGGCCGCCTCGACGATCACGGCCCGGCCGAGGCCGTCGTAGGTGGTGAACGTCTGGTTCGGCACCTGCTTACCAAGGTCCGCCGCCGACACCGGGGTGCTCACCGTCGGCGTCGTCGTGTCGTCCCACCAGCCGTTGTACGACGCCCGCGTCCAACCCCGGGTGTCATAGAACGTGTCAGTGATCATCCGGCCGCCCTGCGGCGTGATCGTCTGTGTCTGCCGGGTGCGCAGCAGCGCGTCGTATAGCGTGACGGAGGTCTGGTAGCCGTTGGAGTTGTTCAACTTCTCCGTGGTGACCGCGCTGACCCCGGTCTTGGACACCGTGTAGGTGAACTTCTGGTTCGCCGGGCTGCTGGTGGCCCGGTTGTTCAACCACACAGCCGTGCTTCGGCCCAGCGCATCGTACTGCTCCCGCTTGACCACCAGGTTGGCATCGGTGGTGCTGAGCGGCATCCCCCGCTTCGGGCTGAGAGCGACCGAGACCGCCTGAGACAGCGCATTCGTGGTGGTCGTTCCAGTAACGAGGTTCACGCTGTTCATGGCGTAGGACATCTTCGTTAGACCACCCCGCCCATCATAGGAGTCGGTGACCCGCCCGAAGGAGTCGTACACGGACCTCTTGTCGGTCTGCCAGACATACGCGCCGGAGGTGTAGTCCTTGCCGGTCTGCTCCATCGTGACATCGCCCTTGCTGGGGGCGGTCGCCTGGGGGAAGGTGGTGGCGAAGGTGGTGTCGTCGTAGAAGTTCCGCTCGACCTTGACCACCTGGGCGGGCCGGTTGACCGTGGCCGGGGCAGTGAGGGTGTTGACGCTGCCCGGCTCGGAGGCCGGAGTGCCCTGGGTGAAGCCGCCGCAGGCGACCGACACAGTTTCGGTTTGGCTCACCAGGCCCACCAGGTTCTTCCCGGTGTTGGCCGGCGCGTACGTGTAGGTGGTGCATTCGTCGTACGCCGGATCGGCAGGCACGGTGTAGTTGTAGGTGTTCTTCAGCGCGCCGAAGGTGGCGCTGGTGGTGTTGGCGTCGTAGCTGTTCTCGGTCGCCGTGTACCGCCAGGTCGTCGTCCCGCTGCTGGTGACGGCCTGCCGGGTGTAGGTCTTGATCGGAGCAACCCACTGCGAGGTCAGCGCCGGCAGCCCGCTGCGGCTGCGGGTGGCGGTGGCGGCGGAGATCCAGTAGGAGGTGATGGTCGAGGAGTCGACGCGGCCGCCCTCACCCAGGTATTCGGTGGTCTCCAGTTCCATGCCGGCCAACTCGTTGACGTCCTCGTGCACGCCGCCGGCGGAGTCGGTCAGGTTCACCACGGTCGTCGAGTTGTTCTTCGACATGCCGCGGTAGTAGGCCGTCTCGGACT
>NZ_JAPDPH010000275.1 GCF_026013475.1 Micromonospora yasonensis
TGCAGGGTCACTCCACATTGGCCTTTTCGCTGGCCGCAGGCGGTCGCGATAGGGGTCGGCCTCGGGTACGGACAGGTCGAATCGGGGTTACCGCCCATTCGGCGTCCGCGTAGATTCGGGTGGGCGGCGACAATTCCCCGCCACCCGTGGAATTCCCACACCGCCAGGCGACGATCGGTCGTGAACCGCAATTTCTGCATTATCCCGCCGCGGTCCCGTCGACGAAAAGGCAGTGAATGGACGCGATGGCAGACTTCGACACGGCAGACCAGATCGCGATCGTCGGTATGGCCGGGCGCTTCCCCGGCGCCGACGATCCGCAGGCCCTGTGGCGACTGCTGACCGGACGCGGCGACGCCATCGTCGGCGTACCGACGCAGCGCTGGGACGCCACCGCCCAACTGGACCCGGAACGCGAGATCCAGGCCGTGGGGGGCTTCCTCGACGGTGTGGACGAATTCGACGCCGCCTTCTTCGGCATCTCACCCCGCGAGGCCGAGGACATCGACCCGCAGCAGCGGCTCATGCTGGAGGTCACCTGGCGGGCGCTGGAGGACGCCGGGCAGCCGGCCGCCGGCCTGGCCGGCACCCGTACCGGCGTCTACGTCGGCGCGTCCTGGCACGACTACGAACTCGCCCGCCGGGAGCGGGGCGCCCCGACCAGCCAGCACAGCCTGGTCGGCAACGCCCTGGACGTGATCGCCGCCCGGGTGTCGTACGCGTTGAAGCTGCGCGGCCCGAGCCTGACCGTGGAGACCGGCTGCTCGTCCTCGCTGGTCGCCCTGCACCTGGCCGCCCAGGCGCTGCGCGCCGGCGAGATCGACGCCGCGGTCGTCGGCGGGGTGAACCTGATCCTCGCACCCGACGTCTCCATCGGACTGACCCACTTCGGTGGCCTCTCCCCGAACGGCCGGTGCGCCGCCTTCGCGGCCGGGGCCGACGGCTTCGTCCGCGGCGAGGGGGTGGCTGTCGTCCTGGTCAAGCGGCTCGACCGGGCGCTGCGTGACGGCGACCGGGTGCACGGCGTGCTGGTCCGCTCGGTGGTCAACAACGACGGTGGCGGCGAGAGCCTGGTCACCCCCAGCCCGGAGGGTCAGCGCGAACTGCTCCGCCTGGCGTACGGCGACGGCACCGTGCCGCTGGACCGGCTCGGCTACGTCGAGGCGCACGGCACCGGCACCGGCCGGGGCGACCCGATCGAGGCCGGCGCCATCGGTGAGGTGCTCGGCCGGGCCCGTACCGTCGGGCCGCTGCCGGTCGGCTCGGTGAAGACCAACATCGGCCACCTCGAGGCGGCGGCCGGGATGGCCGGCCTGTTCAAGGTGCTGCTCGCGCTGCGCCACCGCACCGTGCCGCCGAACCTGCACGCCGACACGCTCAACCCGGAGATCCCGTTCGACCAGCTCAACGTCGCCGTGGTGCGGGAGCCGCTGGCGCTCCCGGCCGACGAGCCGGTCTATCTCGGGGTCAACTCGTTCGGCTGGGGCGGCACCAACGCGCACGTGGTGGTCGGCCCGGCGCCCACGCCGGTCGCCGGCCCGGCCGCCGAACCGCCGGACACCGGCCTGCCCGCGGTGGTGCCGCTCTCCGCCCGCCAGCCGGCCGCGCTCGCCGCCCTCGCCGGGACGCTCGCCGAGCGGGTGCCGGAGCCGGAGACCGACCTGCCCGCCGTCGCCGGGGCGCTGGCCTGGCACCGGGACCATTTCCCGCTGCGCGCGGCGGTGGTCGCCGACCGGCCGGCCGCGCTGCGGGACGGGCTGGCCCGGCTCGCCGCCGCCGAACCGGACGCGCCCGAGGACCCCGACCTGCCCACCGGCCGGGCCGTGCCGCACCGGCGCACCGCCTTCGTCTTCCCCGGCCAGGGGTCGCAGTGGCGGGGGATGGGCCGGGAGCTCTACAAGCGCAGCCCGGTCTTCACCGACGTGGTGCGCCGCTGCGCCGAGGCGCTGCGCCCGCACGTCTCCTGGGACCTCACCGCCGTCGTCGCCGACGAGGCGGGCGACGAGTGGACCACCCGGATCGACATGCTCCAGCCGACGCTCTGGGCGATGTCGCTCGGGCTGGCCGAGCTGTGGCGGGCCAACGGGGTGCACCCGGACCTGGTGCTCGGCCACAGCCAGGGCGAGATCACTGCAGCCACCCTGGCCGGCGCGCTCTCCTACGCCGACGCCGCCCTGCTGATGGCCCGGCGCAGCGCCATCGCCCGGCGGGCCTCCGGCCGGGGCCTGATGCTCGCCGTGGACCTGGACCGGGACGGCGCCCGGGAGGCGTTGCGGGGCTTCGAGGAGACGGTGGCCCTGGCCGTGCACAACGGCCCGCGCTCGTGCGTGCTCTCCGGCGACCGGGACGACGTGCTGACGCTCAAGGAGCTGCTGGAGGCCGAGGAGGTCTTCTGCCGGCTGGTCAACGTGGACTACGCCTCGCACAGCCCGCAGATGGCGGCGCTCCGCGACGACCTGCTCACCGCGCTGGAGCCGGTCCGCCCGACCGCCGGCACCGTGCCGCTGCTCTCCACCGTCCGGGTCGGACTGCTCGGCGGCCCCGAACTCGACGCCCGCTACTGGGTGGAGAACCTCTGCCGACCGGTGCTCTTCGCCGACGCCATGCGGCAGGCCTTCGACGACGGGGTCACCCACGTGGTCGAGATCAGCCCGCACCCGGTGCTCACCCCGGCCGTCGAGCAGCTCGCCGCCGAGCGCGCCGAGCCGGTCGCGGTGCTGTCCACCCTGCGCCGGGACCAGGGTACCGCCGAGGACATGGCCCGCGCCCTGGCCCGGTCGTACGTGGCCGGGCTGGCCCCGTTCGGCGGCCTGCCCAAGGGCCGCCGGGTGGAGCTGCCGGGCTATCCGATGCGGCCGGAACGGTACTGGCCGGCGGACCGGCCCCGGCGTACCGGCGGGCGCGGCTTCGAGGTGGAGCTGTCCCCGGCGCCCGGGCAGGTGGACACCTGGCACGCGCCGGTCGGGCTGACGCTGGCCGAGCAGCCCTGGCTGGCCGACCACCGGGTGCACGACGCGGTGGTGCTGCCCGGCGCCGGCATGCTCGCGTTGCTGCTGCTGGCGGCCCGGGCGCGGACCGGCGGCCGGCCGGGGAGCCTCGACGAGGTGGTCTTCGCCCGGGAGGTCACCTTCGCCGGCGACGACGTGCGACTGACCGTGGAGTGGCGCGACGACGTCACCGAGGGCGGCAGCGTACGCCTGCTGCACCTGCCCGACGGTGGCGCGGGCTGGACCGCGGCGGCCGGCGGCCGGGTGTCCTACCGGCCGGCCGGCGGCCCGGCCCCCGCGCATCCCGACTGGGCGGACGCGGCGGAGCCGACCGACACCGACGCCTTCTACCAGGACTGGGCCGGCCGCGGGCTCAACTACGGCCCGGCGTTCCGTCCGGTCCGGGCGCTGTGGGTGCGCCCGGACGGCGCGGAGGCGGTCGGCGAGGTGGTCCTGCCCGACCGGCTGCGCGCGGGCAACCGCCCGCACGCCCTGCACCCCGCGCTGGCCGACGGGGCCCTCCAGGTGGCGCTCGCGCTCTGCCCCGGCGACGAGGCCGTGGTGCCGGTCGCCGTGGACCGGATCGTGCTGCACGTCGACCTCGACGAACCGCCGACCACCGTCCGGTCGCACGTGGTGCGGCACGACGCCGAGCACTACGACGTGCACGTCTTCGACGCCGCGCGGCGGCCGGTGCTGACCCTGCGTGGGCTGCGGCTGCGCCCGCTGCCCCGCACCGCCGGCGGCACCGACGACGCCGACCGGCTGCACCGGCTCAGCTGGACGCCGGCCGAGCCGCCCGCCGTCCCGGCGAACCCCGGCCGCTGGCTGGTCTGCGGCCCGGCAACCCGGGGGGAGCTGGTCACCGCGCTGCGGGCGGCCGGCGCCGACGCGGTCGACGACGGCAACGACCTGCTGGCCGGCGACTCCCGCGCGGAGGCCGCCGGCGTGGTGTTCGTCGCGCCGGACGCCGAGGCCGGACTCGGCGCGCAGCGCCAGGGCCTGCTCCGGCTCACCGCCGTGGCCCGCGCCTGCGCCGGGCGCGGCGCGCCGCCCCGGCTCGCCGTGGTCACCAGCCGGGCGCAGGCGGTCCGGCCGGACGACCGACCCGACCCGGGTGCCGCCCTCTACTGGGGTTACCTGCGGGCCCTGCGCCGCGAACACGGCGAACTCGACCCCCGGGTGATCGACGTGGACCCGGCCGACCCCGACCGCTCCGCCGGGTGCGCCGCCGAGCTGCTCGGCGGGGAGGACGACCAGGTGGTCCTGCGTGCCGACGGCCGCCGGGTGGGCCGGCTGGCCCGCGGCGAACTGCCCGAGGGGGACGACGCCGAGCTGCCCGCCCCGCGTACCGCGGCGCAGCCGTTCCGGGTCGTCCCGTCCCGGCCCGGCCGCTGGGAGGGGATCGTCCCGGTACCGCTGGCCCGCCGCGCCCCGGGGCCGGGCGAGGTCGAGGTGGAGGTCACCGCCACCGGGCTCAACTTCATCGACGTGATGAAGGCCGTCGGCACGTACCCCGACCCGTCCGGCGGGGCCGGCCTGCTCGGCGGCGAGTGCGCCGGCCGGGTCGTCGCGGTCGGCGACGGGGTCACCGAGCCCCGGCCGGGGGACCGGGTGGTCGCCTGCGTCTTCGGGGCACTGGCCAGCCACGTCACCGTCCGAGCCGGACACACCCGGCCGATCCCCGCGGAACTCACCGACACCGACGCCGCCGGCCTCCCGCTGGTCTACGCCACCGCCTGGTACGCCCTGGCCGACCTCGGCCGCCTCGACCCCGGCGAGACGGTGCTGGTGCACTCGGCCGCCGGCGGGGTGGGCCTGGCCGCCGTCCAGGTGGCCCGCGCCCGCGGCGCCCGGGTCGTCGCCACCGCCGGCAGCGCGGCCAAGCGCGAGCACCTGCGGGCGCTCGGCGTCGTCGACGTCTTCGACTCGCGCGACCTGGGCTGGGCCGCGCAGGTCCGGGCGGCGACCGGCGGGCGGGGCGTGGACGTGGTGCTCAACTCGCTGACCGGCGCGGCGATCCCGCTCGGGCTGGACGTGCTCGCCGAGGACGGCCGGTTCATCGAGATCGGCAAGAAGGACATCTACGCGGGCCGGCCGATCGGGCTGGACGCCTTCCGCAAGGGCATCACCCTCGCCGCCGTCGACCTCGCCGGCCTGATGGACCGGCGACCCGACCGCTTCGCCCGGCTCTTCGCCGACGTCTGGCGGCGGATCGCCGACGGCACCCTGCCGCCGCTGCCCACCCGGGTCTTCCCGTTCCCCGAGGCGGCCGAGGCACTGCGCGACATGTCGCACGGCACGCACATCGGCAAGCTGGTGATCGCCGACCCGACCGCCGTCGACGCGGTCACCGCGGTGCCGCTGCCCGATGGGCGGTTCCGGGACGGGACGTACCTGATCAGTGGTGGCCTCGGGGCGCTCGGCCTGGCGCTGGCCGAGTTCCTCGTCGCGCACGGCGCGGGCGGCCTGGTGCTGTTCGGCCGCTCCGAGCCCACCCCCGCGGGACAGGCCCGGGTCGCGGCGCTGCGCCGCACCGCCGCCGTCGAGGTGCTCCGCTGCGACGTCGCCGACGAGGCCGCGCTGCGCCGGGCCCTGGCCGGGGTACGCGCCGCACTGCCGCCGGTGCGCGGGGTGTTCCACGCCGCCGGCCTGCTCGACGACGCCACCGTCGGCACGCTCACCGCCGAGCAGGTGGCCCGGGTGCTGGCGCCCAAGGTGGACGGCGCGCTCGCCCTGGAGGCGGTCACCGCCGACGACCCGCTGGACCTGTTCGTCCTCTTCTCCTCGGCCGCCGCGCTGATCGGCAACGCCGGCCAGGCCGCGTACGGGGCGGCGAACGCCTGGCTGGACGCCTTCGCCGAGGCCCGGCGGCGCGCCGGGCGGCCCGCGCTCAGCGTGCAGTGGGGCCCGTTCGGCGACGTCGGCCTCGCCGCCGCCGACGAGAACCGGGGTGCCCGGCTGGCCGAGCGGGGCATGGAGAGCTTCCCCACCGGCGAGGCGTGGCCGGCGCTGCTGCGGATGCTCGGCCGCGACGAGCCGGTGGTCGGGTACGTGCCGCTGAACCTGCGTCGCTGGTTCGACGCGTACCCGGACACCGCCGGACTGCCGAGCTGGCAGTGGCTGCGGTCGGCGGCCCGGGACGGCGACAGCGCCGGTCCGGCGCACGGCTTCCGGGGCACCCTGCTGCAGACCCCGGCCGCCGAGCGGGCGGCCCTGGCCGAGGCGAAGGTACGCGAGCTCGCCGGCCGGGTGCTCCGGCTGGACGCCGACCGGGTCGACCGGGAGACCCCGTTCAAGGACCTCGGCCTCGACTCGCTGATGGGCCTGGAACTGCGCAACCGGCTGGAGCAGGCGTTCGGGCTGCGGCTGTCGCCCACCCTGCTGTGGACGTACGGCAGTGCCCGCGCGCTGGCCGGTGCCCTCTGCGAGCAGTTGGCCCGTACCGCCGAACCGGCCGAGCAGGAGGGGGTGGGCACCGACTCGCCGGTGCCGAGCACCACCGGCTGATCTTCGCGTCACCGCCCGCCCGACCGCATCCGCGCCCTGAGGAACCGAGGTCATGGACGACACCGACAACGCCGCCGCCAAGCGGCAGGACGCCCAGCTCAAGCGGGCCCTGGCCACCATCCGGACGCTGCGCCGCAAGCTGGACGAGCGGGGCGGCGACCAGCCCGTCGCCATCGTCGGGATCGGCCTGCGGCTGCCCGGCGGGATCGCCGACACCGAGGCGTACTGGACCGCGCTGGCCGCCGGCCGGGACCTGGTCGGGCCGATGCCGCCGGCCCGGCAGGGCCCGTTCGCCGCCGAGTGGGCGGAGCTGCCGCAGCGCGGCGGCTTCCTCGACGAGGTGCTCGACTTCGACGCCGACTTCTTCGGGATCAGCCCGCGCGAGGCCCGCGCCCTCGACCCGCAGCACCGGCTGCTGCTCGAGGTCGCCTGGGAGGCGTTGGAGAACGCCGCCGTTCCCGCCGACCGGCTCGCCGGCCGCCCCGCCGGGTTGTACGTCGGCATCACCGGACAGGACTACCGGGACTGGCTCCCCGGCGAGCCGGACGCCTACTGGGCCACCGGCAACGGGCACTGCTTCGCCGCCGGTCGGCTCGCGTACAGCCTGGGGCTGACCGGGCCGGCCATGGCGGTTGACACGGCCTGCTCGTCCTCGCTGGTCGCGGTCCACCTCGCGGTGCAGGCGCTGCGCCGGGGCGAGTGCGAGGTGGCCATCGCCGCCGGCGTCAACCTGATCATGTCGCCCCGGTCGACCCGGCTGGTCGTGCAGACCCGGTCGCTCGCGCCGGACGGTCTGTGCAAGGCGTTCGACGCCCGGGCCAACGGCTTCACCCGGGGTGAGGGCGCCGGCGCGCTGGTGCTCAAGCCACTCGCCCGGGCGGTCCGCGACGGTGACCGGATCCACGCGGTGATCCGGGGCAGTGCGGTCAACCAGGACGGGCGGTCCAGCGGCTTCACCGCGCCGAACGTGCTCTCCCAGGTGGCGCTCATCGAGGCGGCCCTGGCCGGGGCCGGCGCCGGACCCGCCGACGTCGGGTACGTGGAGGCGCACGGCACCGGCACCGCGCTCGGCGACCCGATCGAGATGGAGGCGCTGGCCACCGTGCTCGGCCGGCGCAACGGGGGCGCGCCGCTCGCGGTCGGCTCGGTGAAGACCAACCTGGGCCACCTGGAGGCCGCGGCCGGGGTGGCCGGGCTGGTCAAGGCGGTGCTCTGCGTCCAGCGCCGGCAGGTGCCGCCGGTGGTGCACCTGCGTACCCTCAACCCGCGCATCGACCTCGACGGCACCGGGATCGTGGTGCCGGACCGGCTCGTCGACTGGGCCGACGGGGCCGGCCGGCTGGCCGGGGTCAGCTCGTTCGGGATGAGCGGCACCAACGCGCACCTGGTCATCGGCGCGGTCGAACCGGACGAGCTGACCGAGCGGCCGGCCCCGCCGAGCGGCCCGGTGGCCGGCTTCGTGGTCTCCGCCCGGACCCCCGAGGCGCTGCGTGAGCTGGCCGCCGCGTACGCCCAGCGGGTGCGGTCACTGTCCCCCGAGGACTACCCGGCCTTCGCGGCCACCGCCAATACCGGGCGCAGCCGGCTGCCGGTGTCGGCGTGGATCGCCGCCGCCGATCCCGACGCCGCCGTCGCCGGCCTCACCGCACTGGCCGCGGGCGAGCCGCCGGCCGAGGCCGATCCCGCCGCGCTCGCCGACGCCGCGGCCCGGCGGGCCGTGCTCGACCTGCCCAGCTATCCGTGGCAGCGCCAGCGGCACGCCCCGGAACTGCCCGTCGGGGAGCCGGGCGAGCCCGGACCCGC
>NZ_JAPDPH010000276.1 GCF_026013475.1 Micromonospora yasonensis
GCGCGGGGGTGGTCGGGCGGTCGCCGGGGCGTGACACGATGGCCGGGTGACTGGTGCCGTCCAGGCGGGGTACGCCCCGCCATCCCGTCCCGACCAGCCGGCGCGCGGCCGGCGTTGGCTGCGCTGGCTGGTGCCCGCGACGGTGGCCTGGGCCCTGCTGCTCGCCGGGCTGACCTGGTGGTCGGTGCGGCACGACCCGCCGACCGTGAAGGAACAGCGCACCCTCGGCCAGGCGGCGGCGGTGACGGACCGGGCGATGGGCCGCCTGGTGGCTGCGCTCGGCGACGGCGCCTGGGAGCTGACCCCGCCTCGGGTCGAGCGGGGCTGCCGGGTCACCCCGCTGACCGACGGGGCGGCGTTGACCCGGGGGCTGGACGTGCCGGTGCCCGCCGGGAGCGAGCGGGCGCTGCTCGACCACGTGACGCAGCGGCTGCCCGCCGACTGGCGGGCCGGTGTCGCCACCGAGGCCGGACGTCCCCGGTTGCGGGCCGACGCGGGCGAGTTCATCGCGATCGACGGGCGGGTGGTGGCCGACGGCCTGGTCCGCTTCTCCGCCGCCACCGGCTGCCGCCCGGCCGACATCGAGTTCGGCGAGCTGTTGCTGGCGCACCCGGCCGGGCCGGCACTCACCGCGGCGCTGGGGGCGCTGGGCCGGCCGGCCCCGGTGGGCGCGAAGTGGGTCACGGCCCCGTGCCCCGCAGGTGGCCCCGCCCGGACCGTCGTTGTCACCGCCGGCGCCGTGCCGGCCTCGCTGGCCGCGCTTCGGCCGCTCGGCGCCGTCCTGCTGGACCGGCCCGGCACGTACGCCTACCGCAGCGGCTCGGCCGTCGTGCTGGCCGACACCACCGGTGACCGGCTGCGCCTGGCCGCCTCCACCGGCTGCGCCGGCTGACCCGTACCGGCCACGTCCGCCCGGCCGGATCAGTCCTCGTGCTCGTGGTCGTGCCGTTCCCGGCTGCGGCCCAGGGCGTCCACCCGGCCCCACCGAGTCGAAGGACGGTTCGATGTTGCCGCGGCCACGTTGCCGCTGAACGTGGCCTCGTTGCGGAACACCGTCGCCATGGCGGCCTCGCAGCGACGCGAAGAACCGCTCGGTCGCCTCGCCCACATCCGAATCGTAGGCAGCAGCAGGAAAGGTGGGGTCGATATCGGCGCTCTCAGTAGACCAGCGCCTGCGCCCCCTCGGCCATCGCCTCCTCGACGAAGACGGCCGCGCCGGCGATGCGTACGCCGGGGATGACGTCGTCCTGGCCGATGTCCCGGCGGGCCGCGCACTGGGTGCAGGCGGTGACCTTGCCGGTGGCCAGGATCACGTGCAGCAGCTCGCCCAGCGGCGCGGAGTGCGGCAGCTCGAAGTCCTGCGCCCGACCGGGCAGGGCGAACCAGGTCGACTCGCCGGTCAGCCAGAGCGACACGTCGACCCCGGCGGCGGCCGCGGTGGCGGCGACGGTGAAAGCCTGCGCGCAACGCTCGGGGGCGTCCGCGCCGGCGGTGGCCTTGACGACCAGAGTGCGGGCCATGTCGCCCAGCATAGGATGGCCCGGATGGTTACCGAGATCGGGTTCGTCAGCCTGCTGGTCGCCGGCCTGGGCGCGCTCGCCGGTGGCCTGGTCTATCTCGCAGTTCGCATTTCGAGAGGTAAGTGGTGAGTGAGAACCCGCTGCAGCCGCCGTGGCTGAACGCGCCGACGGTCGACCCGTACCCGTACGAGGAGAGCCACGACCTGCGCGTCGGCCCGAAGCTGCACCGGAGCCTGGACGGCCTGCTGCCGTACATCGGGGTGTGGCGCGGGCGCGGGCGGGGCGGCTTCCCCACCATCGAGGACTTCGACTTCGCGCAGGAGATCCGGATCAGCCACGACGGCCGGCCGTTCCTGTTCTACGAGTCGCGTGCCTGGATCCTGGACGAGCAGAGCCGCCCGGTCCGGCCGGCCGGTCGTGAGGTCGGCTGGTGGCGCCCGGTGATGGACGGTGACCGGGTCACCGACGAGATCGAGGCGCTGATGAGCACGCCGACCGGCGTGATGGAACTGCACATCGGCAAGCGCACGGGCACCCGGATCGAGTTCGCCACCGACGCGGTGGTCCGGACGGCCACCGCCAAGGAGGTCACCGCCGGCGCCCGCCTGTTCGGCATCGTCGAGGGTGCCCTGCTCTACGCCCAGGAGATGGCCGCCATGGGCCACGCCCTCAGCCCCCACCTCTCCGCCCGCCTAACCCGCACAGCCGGCTAACCCGAACCCCCACCCATCTGGCGGTGATCAAGGAGTTTGCGTCTCCGAGGAGATCAACTCTGACGCAAACTCCTTGATCAACCGGCCGGGAGGTCGAGCGGGAAGCCGAGGAGGGTGCGAAGATCCGGTGTTCGGGGGGACGGGGGCAGGGGGGTGTGGTCGAGGGTTCGGATCTCCGTGGGGCCGCGGAGGGACGAGGTGAGCCAGACGCCGTCCGCCTCCGCCAGCTCGGCCGGGGTGACCAGGCGTTCCTCGGCCCGCAGGCCCAGTTCACCGGCATGGTCGAGAAGCCAGCGGGCGGTCACGCCGGGCAGGACGCCGGTGATCGCCGGCGGCACCGCGCGGAGCGTGTCGCCGCTGAGCCAGACCACGTTCGCGGTCGGCGCCTCCAGCACGTACCCGTCGGAGGAGACCCAGAGCACGTCGTCCACCCCGGTACGGGCCGCCCAGCGGCGGGCCGCGGTGCTCACCGCGTACGAGGTGGACTTGACGCCCACCGGCAGCCAGCCCAGTTGCGGACGGGACCGGGCGGCCACCCCGAGCGGCAGGGTGGCCACCGTCACGCCGTCCCGCCGGGCCCGCTTCGCCGCCGCCGGCACCTCGCCGAGGGTGGCGTAGACGGTCGGCGGGCCGCCGCCCTCCGGCCCCCGGGTGCAGACCAGCCGCAGCGCTCCCTCCACCTCGGGCGGCCAGCCGGCGCGGATCACGTCGAGCAGGTCGACCAGCGCGTCCGCGGGCGGCAGGTCCAACTCCACCGCCGCCGCGCCGGTCCGCAGCCGGGCCAGGTGCGCGTCGCGCAGCCAGGGCTCTCCGTCGCGCAGGTGCATGGTCTCGAAGAGCCCGTCCCCGTGCAGCACGCCCCGGTCGTCGCCGCGCAGCACCGCCTCCCCGGCCGGTACGACGCCCCGGCCCAGCACGGCCACCCGTGATGCCACCACGACCGCGAGAGTAGTGGCGTACGACGGCGGCGGCCGGTCCGGCGCGGCGGCCGAACTATGATCGGACGGTGTCCGAATCCTCCCTCGCGGAACTGCTCCGCTCCCGTGGGCTGCGGCTGACGGCGCAGCGGCAGCTGGTCCTGCAGGCGGTCATGGAGCTGGGGCACGCCACGCCGGAGCAGGTGCACACGGCGGTCCGCGAGGTGGCCGCCGGGGTCAACATCACCACCATCTACCGGACCCTGGAGCTGCTGGAGCGGCTCGGCCTGGTGACCCACACCCACCTGTCGCACGGCTCGCCGACCTACCACGCGGCGGGCGAGCACCAGCACGTCCACCTGGTCTGCCGGGAGTGCGGCGCGATCGACGAGATCGAGCCCGAGCTGCTCCGGCCGCTCGCCGACCAGCTGGCCGTGCAGCGGGGGTTCCAGGTCGACATCGGGCACGTGGCGCTCTTCGGCGTCTGCGGCCAGTGCGAGAACGGGGGACGTAAATGATCGACATCGCGGGTGCGGTGGCCACTGAGGCGATCGACGAGGAGACCCGGGACCAGCCCGAGCCGGCCCACCGGGCGGCCGGGGTCGGCCCGGTCGCCGCCCACTACGGCGACCCGATGCGCGAGCAGCGTGTCCTCGCCACCGGGGTCGGTCTGGTGGACCGCTCGCACCGGGGCGTGGTGGCGGTGCCCGGCGAGGAGCGGATGAGCTGGCTGCACACCCTGACCAGCCAGCACCTCGCCGCGCTGAGCCCGTGGCAGGGCACCGAGCTGCTGGTGCTCTCCCCGCACGGTCACGTCGAACAGCACGCCATGGTGGCCGAGGACGGCGAGACCACCTGGCTGGACACCGAGCCGGGGATGACCAGCGGGCTGCTGTCGTACCTGGAGAAGATGCGGTTCTTCAGCAAGGTCGACCCGCGCGACGCCACCGCCGACCACGCCGTGCTGTCGCTGGTCGGGCCGGAGGCCGCCGGGGCGCTCGACACCCTCGGGGTCACCGGGCTGGCCGCGCCCGACCTGGTCGCGGTGCCGGGTCCGAAGTTCCGCTCCGGCGAGCTGCCGCCCCGGCCCACCGTGGTGTACGACGTGAAGCCGCTGCCGATCGGCGGGTGGGCCCGCCGGGTGGCGCTCGGCGTGGACCTGCTGGTGCCTCGCCCGGCCATGGCTGGGGTGGTGGACGAGCTGCGCGGGGCCGGGGTGCCGGTGGCCGGGCTGTGGGCGTACGAGGCGGTCCGGGTGGCCGCCCGGCGGGCCCGGGCCGGGGTGGACACGGACCACCGGACCATCCCCGCCGAGGTGGGCCTGGTCGCCCCGGCCGTGCACCTGGACAAGGGCTGCTACCGGGGCCAGGAGACGGTGGCCCGGGTGCACAACCTGGGCAAGCCCCCGCGTCGCCTGGTCCTGCTGCACCTGGACGGCGTGACCACCGACCAGCCGCCGACCGCCGGGACGCCGGTGACCCTGGACGGCCGGGCGGTCGGCTTCGTGGGCACCGCGGTGCACCACTACGAGCTGGGTCAGATCGCCCTCGCGGTGGTCAAGCGCAATGTCGCCGACGACGCCCGGCTGATGGTCGGGGAGACGGCTGCCGCCATCGATCTGGCGTAAGGGATGCCGCGCCGGCGCACGTCAAACGGAAAATCTTCCGTTTGACGTGGTCGTGACGCGGATTTCTGTTGGGTTTCGGCTGTCGACCGGAGGGGAGTCGGCGGTCTACGATCCCGACATGACGACAGGGACGTTGATCACGGTTGCCCCCACCGGCGCGGAGTCGGCCAAGGCGGAGGTGCCGGCGCTGCCGGTGACCCTCGACGAGCTGCTGCTGACCGCCAAGGAGTGCGAGGCGCTCGGCGCGTCGGTGATCCACGTCCACATCCGCGACGACGAGGCGAAGCCCACCCTCGACCAGGGCCGGCTCCGGGAGACCGTGGCCGCGCTGCGGGACAGCACCGACCTGATCGTGCAGCTCTCCTCCGGCGGCGCGGTGACCGACCCGGAGGCCGACCGGTTGGCCGTGCTGGACGCCGGCCCGGACATGGCCTCCTGCACCATGGGCACGGTCAACTTCGGCGACGACGTCTTCCTCAACCGCTGGGAGTTCATCGTCGACCTGCACACCCGGATGCAGGAGAAGGGCGTCGTCCCCGAGTACGAGATCTTCGACCTCGGCCACCTCACCGCCCTGCAGCGGCTGCTCGGCAAGTACGGCCTGCCGCACGGCGGCCACGTGCACGTCGACTTCGTGATGGGCGTGCCGGGCGGCATGCCGGGCACCACGGCCACCCTGGTCGCCGCCCAGCAGATGCTGCGCGACCTGCCGGACGGGACCACCTTCTCGGCCACCGGGATCGGCCGCAGCACCATCCCGGTCCTGCTGGCCTCGCTGTCGGCCGGCGGCCACCTGCGGGTGGGCATGGAGGACACGGTCACCTACGCCAAGGGCCGGCCGGTCGAGTCCAACATGCAACTGGTCGCCCGCGCGGTCGGGTTCGCCCAGCTCGCCCAGCGCCCGCCGCTCACCACCACCGAGGCCCGGGCGCTGCTCGGCATGTAAGCGACGGCCCGCCCGGCACCCCTGTACGCCCGCGACCGACGTCGCTGGTCACCCCGCTGCCGGGCCGGGCGGACCGCTCGGTACCGTCCACTCCGTGGGAAAGACGTACGAGGGCGGCGTGCCGCTCGCCGAGGTGGTCCGGTCCGGGTTCGTGGAGGGCCTGCACCGGGGTTCCGTGGTGGTGCTCGACGCCGCCGGTGCGTCGGTGGCCGGGGCGGGGGACGTCACGTCCCCGATCTTCCCCCGGTCGTCGAACAAGCCGATGCAGGCCATCGGGATGCTCCGGTCCGGTCTGCCGCTGACCGACCCGGCCGACGTGGCGCTGGTCTCGGCCAGCCACGCCGGCGAGGAGTTCCACGTGGAGCGGGTCAACGCCCTGCTCGCCCGGGCCGGGCTCGGCGAGGAGGCCCTGCATTGCCCGCCGGACCTGCCGGTCGGTGACGCGGCCCGGGAGGCGGTGCTGCGGTCCGGGGGCGGGGCCCGGCGGATCCAGATGAACTGCTCCGGCAAGCACACCGGGATGCTGCTGACCTGTGTCGCCGCCGGTTGGCCGCTGAACGGCTACTGGCTGCCCGAGCACCCCCTCCAGCAGCGGCTGGCCGCCGCGATCGAGGAGTTCACCGGGGAGACCGTGGCTGCGGTCGGGGTGGACGGCTGCGGCGCTCCGGTGCTCGCCGTGTCACTGACCGGGCTGGCCCGGGCGTACCTGCGGCTGGTCTCCGCCGAGCCGGGCAGCGTCGAGCGGACCGTGGCGGACGCGATGCGCGCGTTCCCGGAGCTGGTGGGCGGCACCCAGGCCGACGACACCCGGCTGATGCGGGGCGTACCCGGGCTGCTCGCGAAGGTCGGCGCGGAGGGTGTCATCGCCGCGGCGGTCCCCGGGGTGGGCGCGGTCGCCCTCAAGATCGACGACGGCGCCGCGCGGGCCCGGATGCCGGTGCTGGTCGCGGCGCTGCGCCGGCTCGGTGTCGAGGCCCCGGTGCTGGCGGAGTACGCCGAGCTGCCGCTGCTCGGTGGCGGCCTCCCGGTGGGCGCGGTCCGTCCGGTCTGGTGACCGCGCGCCGCCGGTGGCGGCGGTACCTCGGCGACCGCGCGTCCGCCGCCTCCGGTCAGGGGAGGAAGTCGAGCAGGGCGGCGTTGACCGGTCCGGGCTTCTCCAGCGGCAGCAGGTGGGCGGCGTCGGGGACGTCGGGTAGCCGGACGCCGCGCGCGGCCTCGGCGGCGATCCGGTCGGCCAGCCGGTGGAGGTCGGCCAGGTCGTCCGCGCCGGCGCCGGTCAGCACCGGCATCCGCAGCTCGCCCAGCCGGTCGATCGCCGGCGGGTCGAGTTCGCCCACCTCGATCGCGCTGAGCGCCAGCTCGGCGGCGAGCGCCCGCCGGTCCATCTCCTCGGCGAACCGGATCAGCTCCGGGTCGACGTCCGCCGGCTTCCGGGTCGGGCCGACCACCCAGAACCGCACCTCGCCGGCGGCGCCGGCGGCGAAGTCCTCCGGGTCCACCTCGCCGACCAGTTCCTCCCAGAGCCGCTCGGTCTCCTCGGACCACTCGTTGCCGGAGACCGGGGCACCGAAGAGGGCCAGCGCGGAGACCCGGTCCGGGTACGCCAGCGCGGTGTCCACCGCGACCTTGCCGCCGAACGAGCAGCCGACCAGGGCGGCCCGCGCCAGGCCCAGCGCGTCGAGCAGCCCGACCACGTCGTCGTGGTGTGCGAACGGGGCGGGTGGCAGCTCGGAGTCGCCGTAGCCGCGCAGGTCCGGGACGATCACCCGGTGCCGGGCCGCGAGCGCGGGCAGTTGGCCGCGCCACATCCGCCGGTCCGCGATGCCGGCGTGCAGCAGCACCACCGGGCTTCCGCTGCCGGCCTCGTCGTACGCGAGCTGGGCGCCGTTGACTTCGATCTTGGCCACGGAGGCACGGTACGGACCGGACAGCGGCCACGCAACCGGCTATTCGTGACCCTGCTAACTCTGGCTAGCGATTTGCTTGCAAGAGCTAGCACCCCGCGCTAGCGTGGAGTCATGGCCACCGGTAAGGAACTTCCCGACGTCGGCGGGTTCATTCGTGACCTGCGCCGGAACGCGAAGATTTCCCTGCGCCAGCTCGCCGAGCAGGCCGGCGTCAGCAACCCGTACCTCAGTCAGATCGAGCGCGGGCTGCGCAAGCCGAGCGCCGAGGTGCTCCAGCAGCTCGCCAGCGCGCTGCGGGTCTCCACCCCGGCGATGTACCTGCGGGCCGGGCTGCTGGACGACAAGGAGGGGCAGGGCGTGCTCGCGGCGATCGCCGTCGACGCCGAGCTGACCATGGCCCAGAAGCAGTCCCTCACCCAGATCTACGAGACGTTCCGCCGGGAGAACGCCCGGCTCGCCGAGGCGACCGCCGCGGCGCAGGCGGCCACCGAGCCGACCTCGCCCGAGGCGACCGAGCCGAGGAGCGCGCCACAGGCCCCGGCCACCGTCACGCCGGTCGCGACCGGCCCCACGACGCCGGACGGCACCCCGACCGAGGCGGTCCTCGAGTCGGTCGCCGTCACCGA
>NZ_JAPDPH010000277.1 GCF_026013475.1 Micromonospora yasonensis
CGGACCGCCTCGTCGAGGACGGCCCGTACCGCTGGACGCGCAACCCGATGTACGGCGGTCATCTGCTCTTCCTGGCCGGGCTCGCACTCTCGTCCCGGTCCCCGGTCGCGGCGGGACTGCTCGGGTGGCACGTGAAATGGTTCGCCGACCGGGTGCGCAAGGACGAGAAGCGCCTGCGCGAGCGGTTCGGCCCGGCGTACGACGACTACTGCGCGCGGACGCCACGGTGGGTCCCACGGCCACCGCCGTCCGGCAGCGGGCCGGACGGCCGACAGACGGGCCCTGCTATTGCGCCTGACACCTCCACCTGACAGAGTGACGACTAATGGTCAGTCCATTGGAGGTAACTTCGTGACGACCCGCACGACCACAGGCGTCAGCCACTACCACGTCCAGAAGACCCGACGCGCGAAGTTCCTCGAGGACTGGCGGCAGAACCATCGGGACGTCGCCGCCGCCGACGACGTGGTCCTGCACGCCACCGAACGCGGAAGCCGAGTGGGCGTCTACGTCGGCGCCGACGGCGACCGACCCACCCGCACCATGGACGCGCTGGTGCACGAATTCGACCCCGGCACGACCACCACCGTCCACCGCCACTCCTGGGACGCGATGCTGTTCGTGGTCGGCGGCTGGGGCTGGACCGAGATCGACGGCGAGCGCATCGAGTGGGGCCCCGGCGATTCACTGCACATCCCCGCCTGGTCCTGGCACCGGTCCGGCAACGAGGGCACCGGAACCGCCCGCTACCTGAGCTTCTCCAGCGAGCCGATGCTCGCCACGATGGGCATGTCCATCCTGGAGGACGCCGGCCACACCTCTGTCGCCGAACTGCCCGGACGGCCCGCCTTCACCGCCGACCAGCCGGGGGACGACCCGTACGCACGCCGGGTGCGCCGACTCGGCCGCGAGCAGCGGGCCCGCCGGGCCGGTCGACTACACACCAGCTGGGACGACCTGGAGTTGGTCAACACGCCGCGGGGCACCCGGACCACCTTCCTGCTCGACCGCGCCATCGGCTACCAGGCGTCCGGCATCACCATGGCGATGTTCGAGATCGGCCCCGGCCGCGGCCAGTCCATGCACCGGCACCCCGGTGAGGCATGGCTCTACGTCCTCGACGGATCTGGCCACTCGTACCTGGGCACCGAGCCGGAGGGCGGTACGAACCACCCGTGGCAGAAGGGTGACCTGATCATCGTCGACCACTTCCTCTGGCACCAGCACTTCAACGACGACCCGGAGCGGACGGCGAAGGTCGTCCGGATCCACATGTTCGACAGCCTGCTCGAGACGATGCGGGCCCTGTGCGATCCACTCGTGCTCTTCGAGGAGCCACCCACCCAGATCCGGGACCGGCAGGCCGGCGACCCGTCCACCATCCAGTGGCCGGCACTCGAACGCCCCACCTGGCCCTGAGGGGGGACCGATGGCCGACGTACGCCTGCCACCCGGCATCAAGGGAATCCACGCCCTGCCGGCCGACCACCACGACGGCCCCTGGGACTCGATCTTCGTGCCGCCCGGCACGAAGGAACAGCTGCTGGGAACGGCGATCCTCGTGCTGCGGCACGGTCGGGCTCTGCGGTCGTTGTCCGGTCCCCCGCACGGCCTGGTCGTCCTCGCCGGACCGCCGGGCACCGGCAAGACCACCCTGTGCCAGGGGCTGGCCCAGGCCGCCGCGAGCAGGGTCGCCCAGCGGGGCGCGACGACATTCGTCGAGATCGACCCGCACGCCTTCCCGAGCGAAATGCTCGGCGAGAGCCAGCGCGCGGTGCGTCGCCTGTTCACCGAGACGCTGCCCGAACTCGCGGCCCGCCGTCCCCACACCATCGTCCTGGTCGACGAGGTGGAGGCCCTCGCCGTACGTCGGGCTGCCGCCTCCTTCGAGACCAACCCGGTGGACGTGCACCGGGCCACCGACGCGGTCCTCGCCGGCCTCGACGCCCTGCAGGCGGCATGCCCGCACGTTCTGCTCTTGACGACGACGAACTTCACCACGGCCGTCGACGAGGCCTTCCTGTCCCGGGCCGACCTCGTGCTCGAACTCGACCTGCCGGACCAGGACGTGCTCGCCCGCATCATTCGCTCCTCGCTCACCGAACTCGCCACGCTCTGGCCACCGTTGCGGCACCTCGCCGATGACGCCGGCCTGCACGCCAAGCTCGCCGACCGCTGCGCGGGCTTCGACGGTCGGCGCGCCCGCAAGGTGGTCCTTGCCGCGCTGGCCCGGCACCCGGACGTCGCCGCGGACCCCGCGCGGCTCACCGCCGAGGACCTGCTCGCCGCCGCCGAGGCCGTGTCCGATCTGACCGCCCCGGTGGGCCCCTGGCATTCAGCAGCGATGTGGCCGCCGACGTGCTGCACCCGCACGACCGGCCACACCTGCCGATGAACCAGACATGAGGTGCTGCTGGGCGCCGGCGGGGGCATCGCCGGCGCCCAGCAGCGGAGACCGGCAGGCGTGCTGGGGGGGGTAAGACGCCTTGCCGGCAGGTCAAGGGGTCAGGTGCCGCCGGAGGTCGTTGGTCCGGTGGCTACCTCGGCGGTCGCCGTCGCCGCGTCGTTGGCCTCCTCGGGCGCGGGCACCGCCCCGGTGTAGGACCGCACCACGCTCCCCCGCCACCAGTACGAGGCCGCCACGAGAATCGGGCCGAACGCACCGACGGTGAGGGCCGCCACCGGCCCGACCAGCCCGGCGAAGGCTCCGACGAGCACGTCGCCGATCGCCGGACCGCCCCGCGACGACATCTGGTAGAAGGCTGTCACCCGACCGCGCAGTTCGTCGGGCGTGTCGATCTGCACGGCAGCGTGCCGGATGGTGGTCGCCATCGCGTCGCACGCGCCGAGCAGGCCGGCGGCGGCGATGGCCAGAACGAAAATCGGCGACCACGCCAGCAGCAGCGCCGCCACGCCGTACAGCGCGGTGGACACCAGCAGCACCCGCCCCTGGCGGCGGCTGCGGTCGACGGTGCGGAACACGCCGTACGTGGCAAGCAGGGCTCCGGCGGACGGCGCGCCCGACAATGCGCCGTACCCGGCCGCGCCGACGTGCAGCACGTCGACGGCGAGTACCGGCAGGAGTACGCGGTAGGCGCCGAACACGGTCGCCGACAGGTCCAGGGCCATGAGGTGGTAGATGAGCGGGCGGTGGGAGATGTACCGGCCGCCCTCGACGATGGAGCCCAGCACGGAGCGGCGCACGGCGGGTGTCGGCAGGGCCGGGATCCGCAGCAGCGCGAGCACCGCCACGAGCAGGGCGTACGAGACCGCGTCGACGACGTACATCAGGCCGGGGCCGGCCACCGCTATCAGCACGCCGGCCGTCAGCGGTCCGACCAGGACCGCGAGTTCCCGCGACGGGTTGAGCAGGGCGACGGCCTGCCCGATCTGGCTTCGGGGCACCAGGGCCGGGATCAGCGCCTGCCGGGCAGGCTGGTCGAAGGTCGCCGCAGCGGTGGTGAGCACCACGGAGAGGACCACGTGCCAGGCCTGCGCCCGGCCGGTCACGGTCAGCCAGGCGAGCACCACGGCGACGAGCATCGCCGCGGCCTGGGCCGCCTGCAGCAGCCGGCGACGGTCGACCCGGTCGGCGAGCGCGCCGCCGAGCGGGCTGAGCACCAGCAGCGCCACGGCCTGGCCGGCGCCGACCAGGCCGGTGTACGCGACCGAGCCGGTGAGCTGGTAGACCTGGTAGAAGTTGGCCGCGATCGCGCCGCGGCTGCCGATCTGCGACAGAACGACACCCGCCCAGTAGAGGTTGAAGTCGCGGTTGCGCAGCACCTCGGGCAGCTTCATGCGGTCCTGCATTCCGTTCGCGACTGCGGGGCTCGCAAAGCCGGCTCACTCCTCGCGCTCACGCGGCAACCTCAGTCGACCGGCACCAGGGTCAGCTTGCTGGGGTCCATCCGCAGGTGGACCTCGGTACCCGGCTCGATGGAGACCGAGGGGTTCCCGCGCGCCCGGATCTCGTGCCGGCCGACGGCCACGACGTGGTCGACGGCCTCGCCGAGGAAGGCGCGGGTCAGGACGTTGCCGGTCCATTCGTTCGGCACCTCGCCCGACCGGGACGTGGTGCTGACCTCCACCGCCTCCGGGCGGATCGAGACGACGACGTCCGTGCCGGGCGGGACCGTCACGGCCGAGTCCAGCACGAGCGGACCATCGGCCGTGTTGACCACGTAACGGCCGTTCTCCCGCTCCGCCACCGTGCCGGCGATGAAGTTGGACGTGCCGATGAACTCGGCGACGAAGCGGCAGTTGGGATTCTCGTAGATCTCGCGCGGGCGCCCGAGCTGCATCACGTTGCCGGCCTTCATCACCGCGATCGAGGTGCTGAGCACCAGCGCCTCCACCTGGTCGTGGGTGACGTACACCGAGGTGATCCCGAGTTCGCGCTGCAGCCGCTTGAGCTCGTAGCGCAGCGACTCCCGAAGCTTGGCGTCAAGGTTGGACAGCGGCTCGTCGAGCAGCAACAGCGGGGGCTCGATGACCAGGGCGCGGGCCAGGGCGAGCCGCTGCTGCTGGCCGCCGGAGAGCTTGGTCGCCTGGCGGTCGGCGAGGTCGGCCAGCTCCATCGTCTGGAGCACCCGCATCACCCGCTCGGCGATCTCCTTCTTGGGGGGCCGGGTGGCGCGCTTCTTCACCTGCAGGGGGAAGGCGACGTTGTCGAAGACCGTCATGTGCGGCCAGATGGCATAGGACTGGAAGACCATGCCCAGCCCCCGCTCGTTCGCGGGGACATTCACCGGCTTGCCGCCCGCCTGGCCGGCGAAGAGCACGCGGTCGCCGACCTTGATCGTGCCGGAGTCGGGTCGTTCGAGCCCGGCGACGGAGCGCAGCGTCGTCGTCTTTCCGCAACCCGACGGCCCGAGCAGGGTGAACAGTGAGCCGTTCTCGACCTCGAAGCTGATGTCGTTGACCGCGAAAACACGCGCCCGGTCGCGATCGGCGGCGTGGGACCGACGTCGCCGCTCACCGTCGAAGGTCTTCACGAGGTTCTGGACGTGGAGCATGTTGCCCTCCTGAGGCTTCGGCGGCTCAGTCTTGTTTGAGCCCGACTTTGGCGCCGAGCTTGTATGCGATGGCGACGAGGACGACGAGCGTGAGCACCATGACGACGCCGAGCGCCGACAGGACGGTGAACTTGCCGTTCTCGTACTGCTCGAAGATGAGGATGGAAAGCACCTCGTTGCCGGGGCTGTAGAGCAGGATCGAGCTCGACAGCTCGCGGAACGAGACCACGAGGATGTAGATCCAGCCCGCCAGGAGGCCGGGCGACAGCAGCGGCAGCAGGACCCGGCGGAACGTCTGCCACCAGCTTGCGCCGCTGACCTGGGCAGACTCCTCCAGCTCCGCGGAGATCTGATGCATCGACGTGATCGCGTAGCGCATTCCGTAGGGCATGTATCGGGTGCAGTAGGCGATGAGCAGGATGAAGATCGTGCCGTAGATCGGGATGGGGCTGCGCAGGTACACGAAGGAGAGCGCGAGGCCGAGCACGAGACCCGGAATCACGAGCGGTACGAAGGCGAACTGGTCGACCAGCTGCCGTCCGGGGATACGCGAGCGGACGACGATCCAGGCGGCGACCGCCATGCCCGCCATCACCAGGGTCGCCGAGGCGAGGCCGAGGAAGAGGGAGTTCTTCAGGGCCGTCATCGCCTGGGACAGCTCCAGCAGTTCGCGGTAGTTGTCCAGCGACATCGTCTTGATCGCGGCGAGCGACGGGGGCTGGTAGAACTTGAGCAACGACGTGTAGAGGAGCACCAGCAGCGGCGCGACGACGGTGAGGCAGAAGTAGACGACGATCGCCGCACCCATCACGGGCCGCCACTTGCCCAGCTCCATCGGGCGGGGTCGGAAGCCCTTTCCGGTCACGGTCTGGAAGTTCTTCCCGGACCGGCCGACGATGTTGGAGATCGCGACGCCGATCATGGCGAGCACCAGCAGCCCGAGCGCCAGCGAGCCGGCGGCGGCCAGGTCCGGCGGGTAGCTGCGCAGCACGAAGTAGATGCGGCTGGTGAAGACGTAGATGCCGTTCTGCAGTCCGAGCAGCGCCGGGACCTCGAAGCTCTCGAGGCTGCGTACGGTCATGATGAGCACGGCCGCGACGATGGCGGGACGGGTGAGCGGCACGGTGATCTTCCGGAAGACCTGCCACCGGCTGGCGCCGCACATGAGCGCTGACTCCTCGAGCGAGGGGTCCATCGAGCGGAACGCCGCGACCATCAGGAGGAACACGATGGGCGAGAGGTGCAGGCCCTCGACCCAGATCATCCCCCAGACAGTGAACACGTCCAGGACGCCGCGGCCGAAGATCGGCTCGAGCGCCGCGTTGAGCAGGCCGATGTCCGGGCTGGCCAGAAAGATCCACGAGATGGTGTACAGGATCCCGGGGATGATCAACGGGATGATCGACGCGGCGAAGAACAGCCCCTTGAACGGCACGTCCGTCCGCACGTTGAGGTAGGCCAGGGCGGTGCCGACGGCGAGCGACAGGAGCGCCGCGCCCACGGCGAACCACAGCGAGTTCACCACGAGGGGGCCGATCCGATCGTCGCCGTAAGCCCGGGCGAAACCGCCCAGCGTGAAGCCCTCGGCGTCGAAGAACGTTCCCCACAGCAGGTAGTAGAGGGGTACGAGAGCGAGGTAACCGATCACACAGGCGACCCCGACGGTAATGATCAATTTTGGCGTCGGCCACCACCGGCGCCGCCGGCTCTTCGCCGCAGGCTCGATGGCCGGTACGGCGGGCGATGCCGTGGTCATACCCTCACCTTTCCTTGCACCAGTCGGTTCTCGGGGGTTGTCGGAGTGGGAGCGTGCGGCGGCCGGGCCGCCGCACGCCGGTCACTCAGCCCTGGTCCGGCAGGGCCTGCCGCAGGACGATCTCCGACCCGCCCTCGGGCGTCCGTCGCGGATGCGAGGGCGGTACGGAGGTCATTTGATCGCCTGTCCGGCGCGGACGACGTCGGCGTAGAGGTCGTCCCACTTCTTGCCGTTGGCGAGCAGCTCCTGCTCGGGCACGGCGACAACCTGCAGGCCGGCAAGCGGGTCCTTCTCACTCGGGATCGCGCCGATCCGGAACGCCTTCTCGAGGATCTTCTGCCCCTCGGTCAGTTCCCAGTCGGCGAAGAGCATCGCCGCGGCCGGGTTGGTGGCGGTCTTCATCAGCCCCATACCGTTGGGCCGCAGCAGGACCGGCTGGACCGGAGATCCCGCGGCCGGGTGCCAACTCACCGGAGCGCCCTTGTCCTCGGCCTTGTCGATGGTGTGGCTGTAGGAGGAGACCGTCACCCCGAACTGGCCGGCGGAGAGCAGCTCACCCTGGGTGGTGTGGCCCTTGGCGATCTTCGAGTTGGCGGCCACCCGCGTCATCAGGTCGCGGACCTCGGCGTCGGACTTCCCCTGGTCGAGGTAGTACTTGTAGAGGCCGGCGAACCAGTCCACGTCGCCGACCTCCATGGAGACCTGGCCCTTCCACTTGGGGTCGGCAAGCTCCTCGAAGGACTTCGGCTCCTGGCCCGGCTTGACCTTGTTGGTGTTCCAGCCGACGACGAAGGCGTTGAAGCGGGCAGCGGTCCAGCCGTCCGCCTGGCCCTCCTTGCGGACCTTGTCCCGCAACTCGCCCTTGTAGGGGTGGAACATCCCCTCCTTGCTCAGGACGTTCAGTTCCCCGGCGTTGGTGTCGACGAAGTCGTTGCCGAAGTAGTTGGCCTGCTGCTCCTGCAGGATCCGCTGGAGCACCGACTCGGAGTTCCCGCGGTAGACGCTCACCTCGATGTCGTACGCGTCCTCGAACCCCTCGACCAGCTTGTCCATGTCGGTGTTCGAGGTGTAGATGGAGAGTTTCCCCTCCTTCTCCGCGAGCTCGACGAGGGTCTTGCGGCGCTCTTCACCGCTGAGGCCGTTGATGCGGTCGTAGACCTCCTGCGCCTTGGCGGCGGCCTTCTCCGCCTTGTCGTTGCGGGCCGGCCCGCCGCCGGACGCGGTCGGCGATGATCCGCAGGCCGCGAGGAGAAGTGCGGCGGCCGTGACGGCCACCGATCGGAGGATCGTGTGATGTCTCATCGCTGCGCTCCCGCGAGCTGTGTGGGCGGGTCCAGGCCGGCCCTGCGACGGAATATGACTGGTGTTTCCCCCCGTGCGCTGCTGGTTCCAGCGCCGTCCGGGTCACGGACGGATGTGTCGATTCGGCTGCCGTCAGTGATGGTGGTGGTCGTGGCC
>NZ_JAPDPH010000278.1 GCF_026013475.1 Micromonospora yasonensis
GGATCCCCCCGTGGGAGCGCCCCGCACCCCCGCAGCCCCCCGCCGAGTCGGAGCCGGACCCCGCCGCGGACGTGGAGCCCGAGCCCTCCGCAGATCTTGGCGGGAAACGGCCCCTCCAGGGGCCGGATTCTTCCAAGATCTCCATGCCGTCCGAGGCGGAGTCGACCGGCGCGGGGGAGCCGACGGGAGTCGACCCGGCCACCGACGAGCTGGCCGGCGCCGACGTGCCACCCGCCGACCTGGCGACGGGGGAGGGGGACGCGGCGGGCGTACCCGGGAAGCGGGGGCGGCGGCGGGCGGCGCCCGCGCCGGAGCCCGCGCCCGAGCTGGACGACGCCGAGCTGCGCGGCGCGCTGGAGGCGATCCTGCTGGTGGTGGACCAGCCGGTCAGCGAGCTGACCCTGGCCCAGGTGCTCGAGCAGGCCCCGGAGCGGATCGGCCCGATGCTCGACGAGATCGCCGCCGGCTACACCGCCGCCGGGCACGGCTTCGAGCTGCGCCGGGCCGCGGGTGGCTGGCGTCTCTACACCCGGCCGGAATACGCCACCTACGTGGAGCGGTTCGTGCTTGACGGGCAGTCGGTACGGCTGACCCAGGCCGCCCTGGAGACCCTGGCCGTGATCGCCTACAAGCAGCCGGTGACCCGGTCGCGGATCTCCGCCATCCGGGGTGTCAACTGCGACGGGGTGATCCGTACCCTGGTCTCCCGCGGCCTGGTCGAGGAGTGCGGCACCGAAGCGGACAGCGGGGCGTTCCTCTACCGGACCACCACGATGTTCCTGGAGAAGCTGGGGCTGAACTCGGTGGACGACCTGCCGCCCCTGGCCCCCTTCCTCCCCGACGACGTAGAAGAGCTTGCCGATGCGACGCGATGACCGTGCCCCGAAGCCCGACGCCCCCGTGTACGAGGATGCCGAGCGCCTGCAGAAGGTGCTCGCCGCCGCGGGGGTGGGGTCGCGGCGCGCCTGCGAGGACCTGATCTTCCGGCGCCGGGTCACGGTCAACGGGCGGGTCGCCCAGCTCGGCGACAAGGCCGACCCGACCCGGGACGTCATCCACGTCGACGGGGAACGGCTCCAGGTCGACACCCGCCTGGTCTACCTGGCGATGAACAAGCCGCGTGGGGTGGTTTCCACCATGGCGGACGAAAAGGGACGCGCGGCCCTGTCGGACTTCCTCGGCAACCGGGTGGAGCAGCGGGTCTACCACGTCGGGCGGCTCGACGCGGACAGCGAGGGCCTGCTCCTGCTCACCAACGACGGCACCCTCGCCCACCGGCTCATGCACCCGTCGTACGGGGTGCCGAAGACGTACCTGTGCGAGGTGTCCGGGCCGATCCCGCGCAACCTCGGCAAGCGCCTGGCGGCCGGGGTGGAGCTGGAGGACGGGCCGGTCAAGGTCGACTCCTTCAAGGTGGTGGACACCCTGGGCAAGACCGCCCAGGTGGAGGTGACCCTGCACGAAGGGCGCAAGCACATCGTCCGGCGGCTGCTGGCCGAGGTCGGGCACCCGGTGTCCCGCCTGGTGCGTACCTCCATCGGGCCGATCCGGCTGGGCGACCTGCGCGCCGGGCGCACCCGGCGGCTGACCAACGCGGAGGTCGCCGCGCTGTTCAAGGCGGTGGGTGACTGACCCCGCCCGTCGGGGTACGGGTCCCGGTAGGCTTCGACGCGGCCCGCGGGCCGGCGGGTGGCGCGGATCGCCCCCGGCGGCGTCGCGCGTGGCCGACCCGCGCGGTGCGGGCATGATTGACGACGATGGACAACCGCTCAACGGCACCGGAGACACCGGCGGCCCGCGAGGTACGGGCTGAGGAGGACAACGGTGGAGGAAAACGTACCGGCCGGGCGCTGCGTGGTCGCTGTGGACGGGCCGTCCGGTTCGGGTAAGTCCACCGTCTCGCGGCGGCTCGCCGTCAGCCTCGGGGCCCGCTACCTCGACACCGGTGCGATGTACCGGGCGCTCACCTGGGCGGTGCTGCGCTCCGGCGTCGAGCTGACCGACGCCGAGTCGGTGGCCAAGGTCGCCGGCGAGGTCGACCTGCGCATCGGCACCGACCCTCAGGGGTACGGCGTGACCGTCGACGGGGTCGACGTGGCGAAGGAGATCCGCGGACCGGAGGTGACCGGCGCGGTCTCCGCGGTGGCCGCCGTGCCGGCTGTCCGCGAGCTGCTCGTCGCCCGGCAGCGGCAGGTGATCGCCGACACCGGCCGGATCGTCGTCGAGGGCCGGGACATCGGCTCGGTGGTGGCCCCGGACGCCGACCTGAAGGTCTACCTGACCGCCTCCGAGGCGGCCCGTGCCCAGCGGCGCAGCGCCGAGGACGCCGCCGACGTGGCCGCCACCGCCGCCGACCTGGCCCGCCGGGACAAGCTCGACTCGACCCGCACGGTCAACCCGCTCCAGCAGGCCCCGGACGCGGTCGTGCTGGACACCACCGAGCTCGGCATCGACGAGGTCGTCGCCCGGCTGCGCGCGCTGCTCACCGAGCGGGGCGTGGCGTGAGCGAGCGAACCGGCGGCGTGAGCGAGGACAGCGGCTGGGTGGAGCTCGTCGAGCCGGAGCTCGACTCCGGCGAGCCGGCCGGCCCGCAGCCCGTGGTGGCCGTGGTCGGCCGCCCCAACGTGGGTAAGTCGACCCTGGTCAACCGGATCATCGGCCGCCGCCAGGCGGTCGTCGAGGACATCCCCGGCGTGACCCGCGACCGGGTCCCGTACGACGCGCAGTGGAACGGCCGGGCGTTCACCGTGGTGGACACCGGCGGCTGGGAGCCGGACGCGAAGGACCGGGCCGCGGCCATCGCCGCGCAGGCCGAGGCAGCCGTCGCCACGGCCGACGCGGTGCTCTTCGTGGTCGACGCGATGGTCGGCTCGACCGACGTCGACGAGGCCGCGGTGAAGATGCTGCGGCGCAGCGCCAAGCCGGTCATCCTGGTGGCCAACAAGGCCGACAACACGGCCATCGAGATGGAGGCGACCTCGCTCTGGTCGCTCGGGCTCGGCGAGCCGTACCCGGTCTCCGCGCTGCACGGCCGGGGCTCCGGCGACCTGCTCGACGCCATCATGGACGTGCTACCCGAGGCCCCCAAGGTGCTGGAGCACCGGCCCCGCGGCCCACGCCGGGTGGCCCTGGTCGGCCGCCCCAACGTCGGCAAGTCCAGCCTGCTCAACCGCTTCTCCGGCGAGGAGCGGGCGGTGGTCGACTCGGTCGCCGGCACCACCGTCGACCCGGTCGACAGCCTGGTGGAGATCGGCGGGGAGACCTGGCAACTGGTGGACACCGCCGGCCTGCGCAAGCGGGTCGGCAAGGCCAGCGGCACCGAGTACTACGCCAGCCTGCGGACCGCCTCGGCGATCGAGGCGGCCGAGGTGGCCGTGGTGCTGCTCGACGCCAGCGAGGTGATCAGCGAGCAGGACCAGCGGATCCTCTCCATGGTGGTGGACGCCGGCCGGGCCCTGGTCATCGCCTTCAACAAGTGGGACCTGGTCGACGGCGAGCGCCGCTACTACCTGGACAAGGAGATCGACCGGGAGCTGCGCCGCATCCCCTGGGCGATCCGGCTCAACCTGTCGGCCAAGACCGGCCGGGCGGTCGACAAGCTCGCCCCGGCGCTGCGCAAGGCCCTGGCGAGCTGGGAGACCAGGATCCCGACCGCGCAGCTCAACCAGTGGCTCACCGCCCTGGTCCAGGCCACCCCGCACCCGGTACGCGGTGGCCGGGCGCCGCGCATCCTCTTCGCCACCCAGGCCGGGGTGGCTCCGCCGCGCTTCGTGCTCTTCACCACCGGCCCGCTGGACGCCGGCTACCAGCGCTTCGTCGAGCGCAAGCTCCGCGAGGAGTTCGGCTTCGAGGGCAGCCCGATCGACATCTCGGTACGCGCCCGCAAGAAGCTCGGCCCCGGCGGCCGCGGCAAGGCCCACGGCTGACCCTCGTCCCCGAAGAAGCCGCCGGGATCTCTCCCGGCGGCTTCTTTCCTAGGACGCTCTAGGGGGAGTGGCGCGGGGCACGTGCGGCACAGGAGGGGCCTGTGCGCGCGGTGCGAAGATCCTGCGCTAAGCTGTACCGGCTGCCGCGGGGAACACCACGCGGGGGCATCGGGACGTGGCGCAGTTTGGTAGCGCACTTGACTGGGGGTCAAGGGGTCGTCGGTTCAAATCCGGCCGTCCCGACGCAGGTCAAAGGCCATTCGGAATCTTCCGGATGGCCTTTTCTGATCTTGTACAGCAGCGAAGTACAGCAACGGCTCATTGATCGAGGCTCTGGCCGAGCTTCCGTAGGGCTTCGCGGGTGGCCTTGGACGAGACCTGGCTGTAGATCTCCATCGTGATCGAGAAGTCCGCGTGTCTCAGGATCGCCATCGCGATCCGGGGATGCACATCCAGGTCGACCAGCAGCGAACCGCAGGTGCGTCGGGCGTCGTGAACGGTGATCTTAGAGGGCGGTTCGGAAGACTAGGTCCTTTTCGGGGCAAGAGCGAATATTCCGGGTTCGGTCTCGGTGAGGATCTGGCGGCTGACCAGGCGTTTCAGTCTCGCGCGGGCACCTTCGACGTGCTTGGGTGAGGGCTCGACGCCGACGGCGATGCAGATGTCTTTGGCCCGCATCCCGGTGGGCGCGGCGTGGAGGACGGCAAGGATCTGCTGGTAGGGGGCGCTGGCGACGGTTGGATCCTCGGCCGTGAACTCGGCGGCGGTCAGTGCTTGCAGGGTGGTGCGGGTGGTCGCCAGGTCGGCCAGTTCGCTGTCGATGCGGGCGAGTTCGGCGGTGAGCGTCGTGATCTGCTGGCGTAGCCGATCGGCGGCCTGACCTGCGGCGGTTTCGCGTTCGGCGATCAGGTCGAGGATCGTGGTGATGTTCACCGGTGCCGCCAGGACGGGGTGTTGGTGCCGGTCAGTCGCCGGACCATGTTGGCCATCGATGCCCACAGGGTGCGCGACACCGATGACTCCGGTCGGCTCTCGTATTCGCGGGCGAGGCGGCGGTGCAGCATCAGCGTGCCGTTGACCTGCTCGACGATCCACCGCTTGCGGACCGGCACGAACCCCTGGTCGGTGTCGGAGCGTTTGACGATTTCGACGTCGATGCCCAGGACGGCGCCGTGGACCGCGACGTCCTGTTTGAAGCCGGCGTCCACCCAGGCCCGGGTGACCGTCGGGGTGTGCTCGGCGACCTCGTCCAGGAGCTTGATCCCGATCGCGTTGTCGGTGATCGACGCGGCGGCCACCACCACGGCGATGATCAGGCCGAGGGCGTCCACGGCCAGGCCCCGCTTACGGCCGGGCACTCGTTTCGCGGCGTCCTTACCAGTCGTCGCCGCGGGCACGTGGTTGGCCGCGCGCAACGACTGGGTGTCCAACGCGACCGCGGTCGGATCCTCCCGGCGGCCGGCCTTCTCCCTCGCCTGGCAGCGCAGCAGTTCATGGATCGCCTGGTCGGTGCCGTCGTCACGCCACAACGCGAAGTAGTAGTACGTCGCCGACTTCTGCGGCAGGTCGTGCGGCAGATAAGCCCACTGACAGCCGGTCCGGTTCTGGTAGAGGATCGCGTTCACGATCTCCCGCAGGTCGTAGTCGCCCTGATGACCCGAAACCGAGACGCGCTTGGCCTTCCACGCGTCCAGGAACGGGCCGATCAGCGCCCACTGCTCGTCAGTGACATCACTGGGATACGGCTTTCGATCACCCATGACCAGCCCAACGCCGCTAACCGCCCACGGTTATGACCGGGATTCATCTTCACGACATCGAGTGATCCCTATCCACAGCGAACCTGCAGGACGATCTCCAAACGGACTCAAGCCGCAGACCAACTCAAAGATCTTCGAACCGCCCTCTTAGGGACGCCGGCGTGGCCGATGCGGCTGTCGTAGGAGCGGTTGAAGTTCCGCGGCTCGACCGGCAGCCCGTAGCGGGTCGTGAAGACCATGCCGGTGTCGTGCCACGCCTCGCCGGCCTTCTCTCTGGCCGCCTCCTGTTGGCGGTAGCGGCGCCGCAACGCGGTGACGCAGATGGCCGGCAGCGGCAGGGGAGCGTCGGACTCCTCGGTCTTCGTGGCCCGGTGGAGAAGCTTGCCGCGTACCCGCTGGAGCTGCTTGTCGATGACGAGGTTGATGTCGTGGTTGTCGCGGCAGTGCTCGCAGAAGTCTTCCCCATGTGGGGTGCATGGCTTGTCCCAGCCGTCCCACTCGATGTGGTCCCAGGTGAGACCGAGGACTTCGCCCTTGCGTAGGCCGAGCACGAGGACCAGGACGTAGGCGGCGTACAGGTAGTCGTCGCCGTCGCGGGACGATTCCAGGAACGCGCGGGCTTCCTCACTGCTCCACGACTTCCCCTTGCGGGCGCGGATGGGCGGGAGCTTCACGAGCGCCGCCACGTTCTTGACAACCAGCTCCTCCACCACAGCCTGAGAGAGCGCCGAGCGGAGAACAGCGCGGATGCCCTTCACGGTTCGAGCGGACGGAAGGTCTTGGCAGCACCGGCCGATCGCGCAGCATTTCCGGTTCTTCGGTGGTCGGCGTTCGTCCTTTCCCTGGGCGCAGCACTGGCACGTCTTCGCGACCTTGTTGAGCCAGGTCTGCACCTCGCGGACGGACAGCCGGCCGTCGAGCCGTTTCGCGCCAAGACCGGGCACGATGTAGAGGCGACTCAGGGTCTCGTAGGTGGCGTAGGTCAGCGGGGCGAGGTTCGGCTCCACGATTTCGGCGAGCCAGTACGTCATGTAGTTCGCGACCGTGGGGATGCTCGTGGCGACCGGGCCGGCTTTGGCTTGCTGGTGCAGCCTCACCCATTTGTCGTGGACCTCATCGCGGGTCTTGCCGTAGACGTACTTGCGGGCGCGTTTGCCGTCGGGCTTGGTGACCCAGACGTAGGCGGCGAACCCGTTCCGGTACGGAAGATCGAGCCTTCGCCGTTTGCGCGTTTGCCGGGCATCAGGCCGCCTCCTCCCGATCGATCTGCGCTTGGATGTACTCATCGATCCATTCCGGCAGGATGCGGCGGTACTTGCCGTCCTTGACCGAGCGCAGTTCCCCGGTGGCGATCTTCATCTTCACTTTCGACAGGCCGTAGCCGAGGATCGCGGCGACCTCGGCCGGCGAATGCCACTTCGGAACGATCTGGACTGGGCGTCTATCCATGTGGTGCCTCCTTAGGGTTTGGTGCTGATGTAGGCGTGGCTTTCGCCAACGGCTTGCTTGATAGGGAGTGCTGCTTTGACGGGCGGCCCGACCGCAGCCGGCGGAGGGCGGTGGAGTCGCGCGTATGGTCTGTTGCGTGACCACAGATGAAGATCGTGACCGCCTCGCCGAGCAACTCGTGGCGTTGCCGGTGTACGAGCTCGTTGATGTCTTGCGCCGTGTCTTGCCGCAGTACACCGAGGACCACTACGGCAGCCGAACGGAGTTGGCCCTGGCCCAAGTGACCGACTACGAGGACGAGCCAGGTCTTCAGTTGGAGCTGGTCGCCTGGCCTGACCGCGACTACTACGACGGCGGCCTTGGAATTGACCAGGGCTTGTGGGAAAGCGGTCACTGCGCGAAGTGCGATACCGAGGTGGCATCGAACGCAAAACGTGCGTTCTGCCCGTACTGCGGCTCCAGGTGCGACCTGACCTGACCTCAACCGGCGCCCTTCCGGCGTTTTGGCAGATGCGCTGTGGAGTTGTCAAAGAACGAGCACCCGGCGATCCGGGCAGGTGTTGACACGTACGTGTCAAGCGGCCAGAGGTTGGCCGGCGGTGGCGCGGTGGGCGGCCAGCTCGTCGGTCAGGGCGTCGAGGCCGGCTTGGTGTCGGGCGCGGGCCATGGCAGCGGCGGTGTTGGCGAGCAAGGCGTCTCCGGTGCTGATCCAGCCGGTGGCCTGATAGCCGAGTTCGTAGATGACTCGCTCGGTTTGTTCGTCGTCCCAGGTGTGGGGGTAGCCCTCGGTGCGCCGCCAGATGGTGCGCTGCAGGCGGATGAAGCCGAGGGTCGCGGAGAATGCGCGGCTCTTGGTGGTGATGTGGCCGCCGTAGCCAAACTGGTGGGCCCAGCGGCGGAGCCGGGTGTAGTCGGGGTGTTCTCCGAGGTCCCAGCAGGCCCGGATGAGCCGGCCGAGGTGCGTTGCCGGATCGCCGTGGACTTCGACGCTGAGGTCGTCGACGCGGCGCAGGTTCAGCCCGGTGACCTCGGTGCTCTTACC
>NZ_JAPDPH010000279.1 GCF_026013475.1 Micromonospora yasonensis
CGGGCCCGACCGGCGGCGATCTCGTCGGCGTCCATGCGCGGAGCTCCTCCTCGAGTCCTCGACTGAAGACCGAGTGTAGAACGCCAGCCTGAACGATCGCTAAGGATGTGAGTACCGGTCGGTAACCTGGCTCAGGCCGACGGCGCCACCGGGCCGCCCAGGGCCACGTCGTCGACCCGGATGTTGATCTCGTCGACCCGCAGCCCGTACGCCTCGACCGCCGCGGTGACCGCCGAGCGGACCGCGTCGGTCACCTCGGGCACCGGCCGGCCACCGTCGATCACGATGACCAGGTTCACCACGGCCGCGCCGTTGGTGACGTGGGCCGAGCAGCCGCGCCGGGCGTCGCCCACCTGGTCCAGCCCGACCTTGTCCAGCACGGCGTTGAAGAAGCGGGCCACGTCGCCGCCGAGGTCGGCCACCCCGGGCACGGACTTCGCGGCGGCGACCGCGATCTTCTCCACCACCTCGTCGGAGACGTGCGTCGCGCCGCCCGCCACCGCGTCCGGCAGCACCGACAGCTCCTGGGTCGCCTCGTCAGCCATGCTCTCCCCACCAGGTTCGTCCGGCCCCACGCGGTCGGTGAGGCGGTGCGAGCGTACTAGTTCCGGGCGTCCCGGGTGGACGGATCAGGCGCCGAGCTGGTCCAGCAGTTCGGCGGCGGCCGCGTACGGGTCGATGGCGCCCTCGGCCACCTTGGCGGCGAGCGTCGGGAGCTGCGTACCGTCGCGCAGCGAGCCGATCCGGTCCCGGAGGGTGCCCAGCGCGATCGCCTCGATCTCGGCGGCGGCCCGGGCCTCCCGCCGGCGGCGCAGCTCGCCGTGCCGGTCCAGCCAGTCACGGTGCTTGTCGATCGCGGCGGCGATGTCGTCGATCCCCTCACCGCGCGCGGCGATGGCCCGCACCACCTGCGGCCGCCACTCCCCCGGCCCGCGCTCGCCCAGCGCGATCATGCCCTGGATGTCGCGGACCGTGGCGTCGGCGCCGTCCCGGTCGGCCTTGTTGACCACGAAGACGTCGGCGATCTCCAGGATGCCGGCCTTGACCGCCTGGATCGCGTCGCCCATGCCCGGAGCGAGCAGCACCAGCGTGGTGTCGGCCAGCGAGGCCACCTCGACCTCGGCCTGCCCGACGCCGACGGTCTCCACCAGCACCACGTCGCAGCCGGCGCCCTCCAGCACCCGCACCGCCTGCGGCGTCGCCGCGGAGAGCCCGCCGAGGTGGCCCCGGCTGGACATCGAGCGGATGTAGACGCCGGGGTCGGTGGCGTGGTCCTGCATCCGGACCCGGTCGCCGAGGATCGCCCCACCCGTGAACGGGCTGGACGGATCGATGGCCAGCACACCCACCCGGTGGCCGCGCGCCCGCAGCGCCCGGACCAGCTCGTTGGTGGTGGTCGACTTGCCCACCCCGGGAGAACCGGTCAGCCCGACCACCTGGGCGTGCCCGGCGTACGGCGCGAGGGCCGCCGCGACCTGCGGCAGCACCTCGTCGCCGGACTCGACCAGGGTGATCAGCCGGGCCACCGCGCGGGGGTCACCCGTGCGGGCCCGTTCCACCAGCATCGGTACGTCCCGGCTGCGACGCACCGATCCGGTGGCCCCAGCCGGGACGTTCTCGACGGTTTCGCTCACTGCTCAGCGCCACCGGAGGGCACGTGGATGATCAACGCGTCACCCTGGCCGCCGCCACCGCAGAGCGCGGCCGCGCCGGTGCCGCCGCCCCGCCGCTTCAACTCCAGCGCCAGGGTGAGCACCAGCCGGGCGCCGGACATGCCGATCGGGTGACCGAGCGCGATCGCGCCGCCGTTGACGTTGACCTTGTCCGGGCTGACCCCCAGGTCCCGGGTGGACTGGATGCCGACCGCGGCGAACGCCTCGTTGATCTCGATGAGGTCGAGGTCGGCGACGCCCAGGCCGGCCTTCTTCAGGGCGTGGTTGATGGCGTTGGACGGCTGCGAGTGCAGGGAGTTGTCCGGGCCGGCCACGTTGCCGTGCGCCCCGATCTCGGCCAGCCAGGTCAGCCCCAGCTCCTTGGCCTTGGCCTTGCTCATCACCACCACCGCGGCGGCGCCGTCGGAGATCGGCGAGGAGCTCGCGGCGGTGATGGTGCCGTCGGAGGTGAACGCCGGGCGCAGCTTGGCCAGCGACTCGGCCGTGGTGTCCGGGCGGATGCCCTCGTCCTCGCTGACCACCAGCGGGTCGCCCTTACGCTGCGGGATGATCACCGAGGTGATCTCGTCCGCGAAGTGCCCGTTCTTCTGGGCGGCCGCGGCGCGCTGGTGGCTGGCGGCGGCGAAGGCGTCCTGCTCCTCCCGGGTGATGCCGTGCTTCGCCCCGTGCCGCTCGGTGGACTCGCCCATCGAGCAGCAGTCCCAGGCGTCGGTGAGCCCGTCCAGGGCCATGTGGTCCTTGATCGTGACGTCGCCGTACTTGTAGCCGGAGCGCTGGCCGAGCAGCAGGTGCGGGGCGTTGGTCATGGATTCCATGCCGCCGGCCACCACGATGTCGAACTCCCCGGCCCGGATGAGCTGGTCGGCCAGGGCGATCGCGTCCAGGCCGGAGAGGCAGACCTTGTTGATGGTCAGCGCCGGGGTGGACATCGGGATGCCCGCCTCGACGGCCGCCTGGCGGGCCGGGATCTGGCCCGCGCCGGCCTGCAGCACCTGGCCCATGATCACGTACTGCACCTGCTCCGGGGCCACGCCGGCGCGCTCCAGCGCGGCCTTGATCGCGACGCCCCCGAGCCGGGTCGCCGGGAGGTCCTTGAGGTTGCCCAGCAGGCGCCCCATCGGGGTCCGCGCGCCGCTGACGATCACCGAAGCCATGCCTGCCTCCGAGGGGGGGTGCCGACCTGTACGCCTTAACGATTGTTCGGTCAGACTAGCGCCATGGCTGAGAACTACCCCGTCGAGCCCGCTGCCGACTATGTCACAGACATCGGCCTGCTCCGCATCGACCACGTCGGGATCGCCGTGGCCGACCTGGACGCCGCGATCGACTTCTACCGGCGCACCTTCGGGATGCGCTGCGTGCACACCGAGACCAACGAGGAGCAGGGCGTACGCGAGGCGATGCTGGCGGTCGGCCCGACCACCGAGGGTGGCTGCGTGCAGTTGCTCGCCCCGCTGTCGCCCAGCTCGACGATCGCGCGGTTCCTGGACCGCAACGGGCCTGGGGTGCAGCAGGTGGCGTACACGGTGGCGGACATCGACGCGGCCTGCGCGGCGCTGCGCGAGCGCGGGGTGCGGCTGCTGTACGAGACCCCGAAGCGGGGCACCGCCGACTCGCGGATCAACTTCGTGCACCCGAAGGACGCCGGCGGCGTGCTGGTCGAACTGGTCGAGCCGGCAAGCCCCTGAGCGAGCGGCGATGCGCGGTTCCCCGGTCCCACGGACACCTCCACGCATCGGCCGATGCAGTTTTTCACACCGGACTTCCGACCCTAGCTACCGTTCAGTAACGTCCGGCCCCACAGGAGTGCGACCGGTGCCGGATGTGTCGATTGCCGACATGGCGGTCCCGTCGCACCGGCGCCGACGATGGCAGCACCCCTGCCCGCCCCGGCGCGGGTGCGCGACGAACGGGAGGTCACCGTGCAGGACATCCTCGAAGCGATCATGACGGCGGAGGGCTCCGCGCAGCCGGAGCGGGAACTCGCCGGCCTCGCCGGCCTGCCGGTGCCGGAGAGCTACCGGGGCGTGGTGGTCCGCGCCGAGGACACCCGGATGTTCGACGGCCTGGCCACCCGGGACAAGGACCCGCGCAAGTCGCTGCACGTCCAGGAGGTGCCCACCCCGGAGCTCGGCCCGGGCGAGGCGCTGGTTGCGGTGATGGCCAGCGCGATCAACTACAACACCGTCTGGACCAGCATCTTCGAGCCGCTGCCCACCTTCCGGTTCCTCGAGCGGTACGGCCGGCTCTCCGAGCTGGCCCGCCGGCACGACCTGCCGTACCACGTGGTGGGGTCGGACGCGGCCGGGGTGGTGCTGCGGACCGGGCCCGGGGTGACCCGGTGGAAGGCCGGCGACGAGGTGGTCGCCCACTGCCTGTCGGTGGAACTGGAGGACGCGGCCGGCCACGACGACACGATGCTCGACCCGCAGCAGCGGATCTGGGGCTTCGAGACCAACTTCGGCGGGCTGGCCGAGCTCGCCGTGGTCAAGGCCAACCAGCTGATGCCCAAGCCGCGCCACCTGAGCTGGGAGGAGGCGGCCAGCCCGGGGCTGGTCAACTCCACCGCGTACCGGCAGCTCGTCTCGCACCACGGGGCGAACATGAAGCAGGGCGACGTGGTGCTGATCTGGGGCGCCTCCGGCGGCCTGGGCAGCTACGCCACCCAGATGGCGCTGGGCGGCGGGGCGATCCCGGTCTGCGTGGTCTCCTCGCCCGAGAAGGCCGAGCTGTGCCGGAGGATGGGCGCCGAGCTGGTCATCGACCGGTCCAAGGCCACGGGCGAGGGCTACCAGTTTTGGCGTGACGAGGAGACCCAGGACCAGGACGAGTGGCGCCGCTTCGGCGAGCGGATCCGCGAGCTGACCGGCGGCGAGGACCCGGACATCGTCTTCGAGCACCCCGGCCGGGAGACCTTCGGCGCGAGCGTCTACGTCGCCAAGCGCGGCGGCACCATCGTCACCTGCGCCTCGACCAGCGGCTTCCAGCACCAGTACGACAACCGCTATCTCTGGATGCACCTCAAGCGGATCGTCGGCAGCCACTTCGCCAACTACCACGAGGCGTGGCAGGCCAACCGCCTGGTGGCGCTCGGCAAGGTGCACCCGACCGTGTCCCGGACCTACCCGCTGGAGCAGACCGGCCAGGCCGCGTACGAGGTGCACCGCAACGCGCACCAGGGCAAGGTCGGGGTGCGCTGCCTCGCCCCGTCCGACGGTCTCGGCGTCCGGGACACCGCGCTGCGGGCCCGGCACGAATCGGCGATCAACCGGTTCCGCGGCCACTGACCGTCCGGATGATCGCGGCCGGGCCAAAGCGTGGCGGAGGCGTTGCCTTTCCGTCGCGGTGGACGCCATTCGATTGACGTACGACAAAGGGCCGCGGGCGACTGCCGCGGCCCTTTTTCGGGCTCACTCCGGGTGACGCCCGACGCGCCCGGGAGCTGCCAAGATCGCCGTTTGGTCCAGTCCCGCCGGGCCGGCCGGTTGACCATGTAATGAGGACACGAAAGGTGCGGACCGCTCTTGCGAAGCACCCTGGGGGGTCTGCGAGTATGTCCCAATGCCCCAGCAGCAGTCCTCCCCTCTTGCGTTCTTCGATAACGCGAACTCGCAGCCCGATTTCACCGTTGGCCTGCGCGGATACAACACCGGCCAGGTCGACGACTTCATCGGCCGGCTGACCGCCGCGCTGACCCAGTCCGACCAGGCCCGCGCCGAGGCCGAGCAGCGGATGAACGACGCGCAGCGCCGGCTCCGCCAGGCCGAGCAGCGCCAGAGCGCACTCGAGCAGAAGCTCGCCGACACCAACAAGCAGCTCGAGGAGAACAGCCGGCCGACCCTCTCCGGCCTGGGCACCCGCGTCGAGCAGATCCTCCGGCTGGCCGAGGAACAGGCCAACGACCACCGCAACGAGGCCAAGCGGGAGTCGGAGGGCATCCTCTCCGCGGCCCGGCTGGAGGCGCGGGAGATCACCGACAAGGCGCGCGCCGAGGCCGCCGCCATGAAGGCCACCGCCGAGCGGGAGGCCGGCAGCGTCCGCACCGCCGCCGAGCGCGAGGCCGCCGAGGTCCGGGTGCAGGCCCGCCGCGAGGCGGACACCCTGCGCTCCGACGCCGATCGGGAGACCAAGCAGCTGCGTACGGTCACCGCGCACGAGGTGGCCGAGCTGAAGTCCACCGTCGAGCGTGAGGTCGCCACCCTGCGGGCCACCGCCGAGCGGGAGATCACCCAGCAGCGGGCGAAGGCCGCCCGCGAGGCCGAGGAGAAGCGGGCCGAGGCGACCAAGCTGCTCACCGACGCGCGGGACAAGCGGGACAAGGACCTGCAGGCCCTGGAACTCCAGATCGCCGAGCGGCGGGAGAAGGCCGAGCGCGAGGAGTCGGAGCGGCACGCCGCCCAGGTCGCGCAGACCCAGAAGCTGGTCAGCGAGGCCGAGCAGCGGGCCCGGGCCGCCCATGAGCGGGCCAAGGAGATCGAGCAGCGGGCCGAGGCCCGCCGGGTCGAGTCCGAGCGCACCGCCAACGAGACCGTCGACAAGGCCAAGGCGCTGGCCGACAAGACGATGAACGAGGCGAAGGCCGAGGCGCAGCGCCTGCTGACCGAGGCCCGCACCGAGGCCGAGCTGACCACCCAGGCGGCCCGCCGCGAGGTCGAGGACCTCACCCGGCAGAAGGAAGCGGTCACCGCCCAGCTCGGCCAGATGCTCTCCGGTCTCGCCGGCATCGTGCCCGGCGTGCCGCAGGCCGGTGCCAAGCCGGACGCGGCCAAGGCCGACAGCACCGAGAAGGTCACGGCGGAGTCGGCCGGCTGAGCACCACCCGCAACGGGGCATGAGCCGCGGCGCGGGGTGACACCGGGTAACCGGTGCCGCCCCGCGCCGTCATGCTTTCCGGCCCGTTCCGCCACCTGCGTGAAGTAGGTCCCAACAGGGGCGTCCGTATCGCCCCAGCAGAGCCGGATGCGTGTGAGGATGGGAGCATGTCGCACGGCGAGGAACTGTTTGCACTCGGCGGGGATGTAACGACGGAGCCCAGCTTCGAGAACGCCCTGCGGGGTTACGACAAACGACAGGTCGACCGGTATGTGGCCCGCGCCGAGCACGAGATCGCGGCGCTGACGGGCGAGCGGGAGCAGGCGTACACCCAGATCCACAAGCTGGCCGGCCAGGTCGAGGTGCTGCAACGCGACCTCGCCCAGGTACGCAAGCAGGTGGGTGTGGTCGACCGGGCCTCGTTCCGGCACCTCGGCCCCCGGGTCGAGCAGATCCTCGTCATGGCCGAGGAGCAGGCGGACGACATCCTCGCCGCCGCGAACGAGGAGATCGAGGCCCGCCGGGCCGCCGCCGAGCACATCATCGAGGAGGCCCGGGAGCAGGCCGCCCAGGCCCTCAAGGACTTCGAGATCGCCCTCGCCGCGCGCCGGGCCGAGGAGGAGCGGCACACCGCCGCCCGCAAGGCCGAGGCCGAGGCGACCCTCACTTCCGCCCGGGAGGAGGCCGCGAAGCTGCGGAAGAACGCCGAGGACGCGCTGGCCACGGCGACGCAGGAGGCGACCCGGCTCCGGGACACCGCCAAGGAGATCCACACCCGGGCGCAGCAGGAGGCCACCCGGCTGCGGGAGACGGCCAAGGAGGCCCTGGCCCAGGCCCAGCAGGAGGCGACCCAGCTCCGCGAGGCGGCCAAGGAGGTGCACGCCAAGGCGCAGCAGGAGGCGAAGCGGCTCACCGAGTCGGCGGCCGAGGCCGGCCGGGCCACGCACGCCAAGGCGCTCGCCGAGGCCAAGAAGATCGTCGACGACGCGGAGGAGGCGGCGAAGGCCACCCGGAGCCGGGCCCGGACCGAGGCCAACCGGCTCACCAGCGAGGCCACCGAGGCCGGCAAGCGCAACCGCGCCGAGGTCGAGGCGTACGTGCAGCGGATGCGCACCGAGACCGAGGCGTACGTGCAGCAGGCCCGGGCCCAGACGCAGCAGGAGCTGGGCGCCTGGCGGGCCGGCGTGGAGCAGGAGGTCAACGCCCGGCGCGAGGCGGCCGACAAGGAACTGGCCCAGCGCCGCGCCGCCGCCGAACAGGAGTACGCCAAGCGCCGCGACGAGCTCGACAAGCAGCACAAGAATCGGCACGACGAGCTGGAGATGGCGTACGCCGCCAAGAACGCCGAGGCCGAGCAGGGGGCCGCCAAGCTCCGGAAGGCGGCCGAGCAGGACGCGCTGACCATGCGCCGACGGGCCGAGAACGAGGCCACCGAGTTGCTGAAGCGCGCCGAGGCGGACGCCACCGACAAGCGCCGCAAGGCCGACGAACACGTGGCCGCCTCCCGTCGCCAGTTCGAGGAGTACGCCGCCACCACCCAGCAGCACCTGGCCACCACCCAGCAGCACCTCGCCGCCACCCAGCAGGAGGTGGCCGCCGGCCGGCAGCAGCTCGCCCAGGTGATGCTGCAGATCGCCCAGGCCCAGCAGGAGCTGGCCGACCTGCGCACGGAG